>VFKW01000024.1 GCA_009885355.1 Candidatus Berkelbacteria bacterium | reverse complement strand
CCCGCCACGCTCTTAAGGAGAAAAAATAATTCTCCTTTCTAAAAAATTAAAACGGCATAGGCCGCCCTTCGGGTTGACTTAAGTTTTTGAAGTGGATAATTATTTTTTCGCTTAGTTTAATCCTGACGGATGAGGAAGAGAACTTTTTTACTTTTTGCAGAAGCAGGGAACCTTGATTTAAGTTTTTGAAGTGGTGAATTATTTTTTCATTTTGAAATTGTTTGGGGATCTGGGTTATCTTTTTTTGAAAATGGTTGTTTTGGTTTTTATTTGATATAATTAAACTAAATAAATAGTTTGGAGGGGCGATGGAAACATATGAACCGGTTGGTGTGCCGAGCGTGGTGGATAATCAAGTATCAAGTGAGAAAAATCGGAAAAAGAATAAACAAATTGCTTGGCTTGTGATCGGGGGGGTGCTAATATTAAGCATGTTTACCTCGAGTCTGGAATCTAAAAATACATCAGGCATCATTCCTAAGGAGGGTAGTTTTAGTGAAAAAACACTTCAGGGAAGCGGGCCGGATAAGATCGCGGTGATTAAGGTGGAGGGAGTGATTACGGATAGCTCATCGTCTTCTTCGAGTCTTTTGGGTGGAAGTGAGGCGACAGCGGATTCGATCATCTCGCAAATCAAAGAAGCAAAAGATGATCCGAACGTTAAGGCAATTATATTATCTGTAAATTCTCCGGGCGGATCGGTGACTGCTAGTCAGATGATCCAGGAAAAAGTTTTAGAATTTAAGAATTCCGGTAAAAAGGTGGTTTCGCTTATGAGAGAGACGGCAGCATCGGGTGGATATTATATTTCTGCTCCGGCAAATAAGATTGTGGCAAATCGATCGACATTAACTGGTTCGATTGGTGTGATCATGGAATTTCAAAATTATAAAGATCTCTATTCTAAAATTGGTGTTAAGCCGACTGTCTTTAAAGCAGGTAAATTTAAAGATATTGGAAGTAGCGCAAGGGATGTAACTCCTGAAGAAGCAAAGGTATTTCAAGATTTGGTAAATGAGGATTATGAGGGATTTTTGGATGTTGTTTCCTCGGGACGAAAAATTGATAAAGAAAAATTGAGACCGATTGCCGATGGTCGGATTTATTCTGGAAAGCAAGCAAAAGAAGCCGGATTGGTTGATGAATTGGGGAATATCGACAAGGCAATCAGCGTAGCAAAAAAAGAAGCGGGTTTGAAAGATGCGACAGTTGTGGAATATACTGAAGATTGGGTATCTAGTTTTCTTGGATCAGCTCCTGGAGGGTTTGGACTAAATGGATTATTAAATAAGTTTGTACCAAAAAATAGTAGTAATTATTCCGGTACATCATTTTTGTGGGTGCCATAATGAAAAAAGAATTTAAACGTTCACAATTAGGTAGTTTTTGGTCTCGAGTCTTCGCTTTAATATTTGATGTTATGGTTGTCGGGGTGGTTTTTGGGGGGTTATCTGTTTTAATTAATGGCGAAAAAGGTAGTTTGTTTTCATTGGTTAATGCCGGAGCTGGGAGTGGATGGTTGGATTGGGTAGGGATAATACTATTTTGGGCATATAATGTTGTAATGATCAAGATGTTTGGATCGACTGTTGGCAAGATGGCTCTTGGGTTAAAAGTGACTGATGAAGAGGGAAATGCTCCGGATTGGACGACTATCATAATTCGCGAGGTAGTCGGCAAGATGGTTTCTTTGATCATTTTAGGGATTGGTTATCTGATGGTGATTTGGGATGATAATCGACAAGCATTGCATGATAAGATCGCGGAGACTTTGGTTGTTAAGGTGGGGTTGGTTAAATAGGTTATTGAATTTATTTGGAGGAGGGGAATGAACTCGCAGAGTTTCAGATTTTCGAAAAATCCGATTTTGTTCTGGTTTGTATCGCTGCCAGGATATGTTTGGATGGTTACAAGCGGCCAGACAAAACGCACATATCATACTTTTTCGGTACCTGAATTATTTCGTACTCTGTTTGCTCCATGGAAAAGAGATGAAGTCTCAACCAGTAATATGTCTTTGGGCGATAAATTTCGAGTGATGGTCGGGAATATGGCGGGAAGATTTGTGGCGGCTATTATTCGATTTATCACTATTTTTATCGGTTTTGGGCTGACAGCATTGGTGTTTTTATTTGGAATATTGGTATTAACTTTGGTTGTAGTATTTCCGATTTTGGTTGTTTTGATGTTTTTGCTGGGGGTGAGCTGATGAACTGTAAAGTGTTTGAAAGTGATCTTGCTGTCAGTGTGAAATTCAAAAAAGGGTCGGCATTTAAAATTGCTGCGGTTTTTTTACCAATAGTTTTTTTGTTGATTGTAATGTCGGTGACAGCATCAATTGTTTTAGAGATATCAATATTGATGATATTTGCGGCAATTTTGATGATGGTGTTGCCAATGCTTATTTATTTCAGGTTGGCTTATACAAATATTTATCCTGCAAAAACTCTAAGTGAGATCATTAATACTCCTGGTGCGAATGTGGCGTTGGCGATGGATTCTTCGGCGATTGATATTTTGATGATAGCGGAGGGCGCGGTGGCTAAGAATGGTGGGGGATTGCAGCCGTTTTGGCTGATGTATGGTTTTTTGAGTGATCCGGAGGGAAGAGAATTATTTTATCGTTTGGGTATGTTTTTTAATGAGAAAAATCTGGAAAACATGAAAGACGTTTTAGCCCCAAATAGTGGTGATATGGTTGATTTATTGGCTAAAGCAGTAGAATTTGCAACTAAAAATGGTGATAAATATCTGGCGGCTGAAGATTTGTTGGTTGGTATGCTCAGTACGGGCAGCTGGTTTCAAGATATTTTAAATCCGATAAATGTGGACGAAAAGGCGATTGTGGATGTGGCGCTTTGGCATAAAAGGTTGCGCAAGGAGAGATCGCAAGTGGCATTTTGGGAAAAGCCGGTGGTTGGCGGGATCGGACAGGATTGGGCTTATGGATATACACCGAGTTTGTCGCAGTACGCGCTAAATTTAACGAACGTGGCCGCTTTTTCGGGTCAGCATATTGAATTATTTAGCCGAAGTTCTTATGTGGAAACGATGGAGCAATTGTTGGCAAAATCTGGGCAAAATAATGTGCTTTTGGTGGGGGATTATGGTGTTGGTAAAAAGACGATGGTGATGGCGTTGGCGCAGAAAATTGGCAGTGGCAGTATTCATCCGGCTTTAAGGTATAAACAAATTATGCAGGTGAATGTTGGATCTTTGTTAGCCGGTAGCCAGACTCAGGGAGATATCGTGCAAAGGGTGGAGATGCTTTTGTATGAAGCAACTAGAGCTGGAAATATTATTTTATTTTTTGAGGATTTCCATGCATTGGTCAGTTCGCAGCAAACGGTTGGCAGTATTAATGCGGCGGAGATTTTGTTGCCTTATTTGAATAGTACTCGGGTACAGGTGATTGGATCGACGACGATTGATCGTTATCACAAGGATATTGAAGCGGCGTCGGGGATGATCGATGTGTTTACAAAAATTGACGTGCCAGAGCCTTCGGGTGAAGAGGCTATGAAAATGTTGGAAGAGTCGATTTATCAGATAGAGTATAAATATAGTGTTTTGTTTATTTATCAGGCGTTGAATGAAATTGTTCGACTCTCGGAAAGATATGTGCACGATAAGCCTTTTCCACAAAAGGCACTTGATATGGCGAGTGAAGTGGCAGTGAAGGTTTCTGCGACGAAAAATACGATAATTACAGATAAAGATGTGCAGGAAATAGTGAGTGCTAGGACGCATGTTCCAGTGGGTCAAGTGAATGCGAGTGAAAAAGATAAACTTTTGAATTTGGAAAATATTTTACACCAAAAGGTGATCGGTCAGGAAGAGGCGGTAGTGGCGGTGGCAAATGCGATGAGGCGTTCAAGATCTGGTTTGTCGAGTGGCAAAAGGCCGATTGGAAATTTCTTGTTTATTGGCCCAACAGGTGTGGGTAAAACTGAGATGGCAAAAGCGTTGGCGTCGGCATATTTTGGCGATGAGAAACGAATGATAAGGTTTGATATGTCGGAATATCAGGATAATGCATCTATTTATAATCTTATTGGTGCTCCGGCAGGGCCTGGAACTGAGGGAAGTCCTGGACAGTTGACTTCGGCGGTGCATGATAATCCATTTAGTTTGATATTGTTGGATGAGTTGGAAAAGGCTCATCCAAGCCTTTTGACGTTGTTTTTACAGGTGTTTGATGACGGGCGATTGACGGCGGGGAATGGAAAGACAGTTGATTTTACAAATACGATCATTATTGCGACATCAAATGCTGGATCAGAAGTGGTGAGGCAGTATTTGGCAAGCGGTCAAAATGACACGGAAACTTTAAAAACTCAGCTTTTGGAATATTTGCAGACAAAGGGGATCTATCGTCCGGAATTTCTAAACAGGTTTGATGGGGTGATCGTTTTTAGGCCTTTGACTATAGATGAGATCACGAAGGTGGCAGGGTTGATGTTGCAGGATCTAAATAAACAGTTGGAAAATCGTGGGATTTCGATCACCGTTGCGCCTGATGCGTTGGAGTATTTGGTACAGAAAGGCTATGACCCTGTTTTTGGAGCAAGGCCGATGCGAAGAGTGATTCAAGATAAGGTTGAGAATGTTTTGGCGAAGAAATTATTGACGGAAAAATTGGATCGCGGAGCAGTGATAAATCTGACTTTGCAAGATTTGTCGGCCTAAGATATAATCTGCTTGACCAAAAGTCTAAAATACGATATAATTATTTTGCTGAAATTATTTTTTTAATATGGGCGACTAGCTCAGCTGGTTAGAGCGCGTCACTGATAATGACGAGGTCACAGGTTCGAGTCCTGTGTCGCCCACCATTAAGTAAATAAAATTAAAAAATGCCCTGACGGAATATTCCGTCAGGGCATTT
>VFKW01000114.1 GCA_009885355.1 Candidatus Berkelbacteria bacterium | reverse complement strand
ATCATAAAAAGTCTACAAGACGTAATCTCAAAAATGACCGGCTGGCTCCAAAAATAAATATAAACTAGAAAAACTATGTGGTGTTTTTTGCTCTAAGCAATAATTCAGCTCTATTTTATAAAATAAGTTTGGTCGAAAAATAATATGAAAGTAGGTGAGTACGCTGAATAATAAAAAATTCTACATTCCAATGATCGCTCTCGGGCTACTAACTGTTGGGATCATGGGCTGGGCCGGCATTACAAACGCGGCAACCACTAGTCTAAATTCAAATACGTTAGTTGACAAAATTGCTCAAAAATTCAATTTGAAAAAAACCGACGTTCAAGCTGTATTTGACGAATCTCGTCAAGAACGGCAAAAAAATCATCAGGTCCAAATGAGTAATAATCTCGATAAAGCGGTCACCGATGGTGTTATAACCAGTGAACAAAAACAAAAAATTCTCGATAAGCAGGCTCAAAACCAAAAAGATCGTCAGTCAAAAAAAGACGAAATGACCAAATGGTTTAGTGACAACGGTATCGATCAGGCTAAATTAAAAGATTATCAAATTGGTTTAGGTCATCATGGTCGCGGCATGCGAGGTATGCATAGATAAACATTAAATACAAAAATAGTATCCTACTAAAACAAAAACGTTCCAGCTTCCCTGGGGCGTTTTTGTAAATTTGAATTTATTATTTACATTTCGTCATCCCAGAAGCGGGTGGGACCAGATATCTGGGATCCAGTCAGTTATTAAGCTTCCTATCGGATTATAATAATAAAAATAATCTCAAAATAGAAATTTATTCGGATCAAAAAAATACCCTGCATTCGTGGGTATTTTTTGTAATTTGCTGCCTTTTGGATTGACATCGGGTCAGTATTTCGCTATAATAAACACAGCTCTTTTTCCAATCAAATCAAACGAGGTAAATCAGAAAATGGAAATCTTTACCAACCAAGTCAGGCTTCTTCTTGGATTATTATCATCAGGCTACGAATTTGGAGTATGTACAAGTGGCGAAAATAATATTCTTCACTTTATTGCCAACATGGAAGTGATAGACGACAGTCAATTTATTCTTTCTGTTCCTGCAAACCGTCTTGCTGCTGCTCTGCGCCATATATATTATGGCAAAATAAATATGCCAAACAACGAAGTATCTCAAGCCGAACAAGTGTTATTCACTCCGCAGGCTAGAAAGGCAATTGAGTCACATCTTCTTCTTCCGGAATATTGGGATGCACACGTCTTTCCAGATCCGATCGAAGTCGCTTTACATGCCAATAGCGCAAACTTCATGAGATGCCTCCACGCCATCTGCGAAGAGGTATATGCTATCGACTTTGAGATCGATGCCACACGAAAAGGTTGGGAGGAAATCCTCGACTATGTCCTGTCTGAAAAACCGGAATTACTTGAGCATAGCAATCTGAACATAAGTCTTAGTATCGGTCAGGTTGTTATAAATTTTCACGGTGGTGGGATACCAACCATTATCGAGATAAATGGAGTAACCCAAGGTATGGGTGACGCAAACGATATCATCAATGCCTGGTGGAAAGAAAACCACCGCATAGACATCACTTGAACCAAACTAAAGCCTGCTAATCAGTAGGCTTATTTTTATTTTTTACATTTATGTTAATACCGCGATGTTTGTTGCGTACGAATATTACCGTCCCCGGTCGTCATTCCGGTCGGGAAGGGTTCCCAGAACCGCCTGCCTGCCGGCAGGCAGGGAATCCAGGAAACCATATAGCTGGATCCCGGACATTGCCCGCCGGCAGGCAGGTATTGGGTGCCACCCGCTTCCGGGATGGCGATGTAAGTTGTTTCGGGGTAGTTTATTGACAAATTTTGGGAATACTTTAAGCTATAAATAATATGAATTATCTTATCGATAAAATAAATAAAATATATGATCTAAAGATCGATTATCTTTATGAAAAAGTCAAAGGCGGCTATCTCACCGATAATTTTTCACTAAGTGACGGTCAGCATAAATATTTTCTTAAACAATATCGTTCTGACGATGTAGAAATAATTCAAAATATCCACAAAGTTAAACAATTTTTTGCCGACTACAATATTCCGATAATCCTTCCAATAAAAGACACAAACAATGAAACATATTTTACGCATGAAAATAAAATTTATACTCTATTTCCATTTGTAAATGGTAAAACGATACCTCGGTTAGAGCAAACATCAGAAACATTGCGTTCGCTCACTCAGATGTTGGCAAAGATCCATCTTATTAGCCGCGATGGCTGTCCGCCAATAGTTAAAAAAGAGAAAAGTGGTTGGGATCTTGAAAAATTTCATCAACAAGCCAAAGAATACTTATTAATTATTAACAATAAACCAAATGATAAATTCGATCTAGCTGCTAGGAAACACATAGAAATTCAATTAAAATTATCCGAAAATATCAAAGGAAATTTCGAAGATTTATGCCTTAAAAATGATCATTTATTACATGGTGATTTTCATGAGCATAATGTATTTTATGATGAAAATAAAAATATATCTCATGTTTTTGATCTTGAAAAAGCCGTCGTCGGACCGCGTGTCTCAGAGTTAATTCGCATGATCGATTTTGTCGCTTTTGATAATCAATACAATGATAAAACATACAATAATGCCAAAATGATTTTTGATATATATAATGAAATATATCCGCTTTCTTTTGTTGAGTGGCACGATGGATTGCTAAACTATTTTTACAAAGATTTTTCAAATCTGTGGATTTTAAAAAAACATTACATCGAAGGGAATTATCGCCCTGATTTTTATTTGTATAATAGTTTGCAAGGCGATGAATATCTCTGTGATCATTTCAAAGATCATCTAAATAAATTATTATCATTCCATAACTGAAGATACTTTTTCACAATTTTTGTTATCAATATGTACAACTACTATTATTCTTTGCATCTGATGAAAAAATATGGTAATAAAAATATATGCAGCGAAAATTTTTGATCAGCACATATGTGTTTATAATACTACTTTCTTTGATTGGTCTATTTTGGTCGGCAAAACAAGACGAAGGCGTCTTTTTAACCATCGCCCATTTTTGGGGAAATGGACAAATTCCATATAAAGATTTTTTTGATCACAAACCGCCAGGTATTTACATTTTACTTTTCCCGATTGCAAAAATATTCACCCAGATTTTTACAGCTCGCATGGTAATTATTTTTGTAAATCTACTTTCAAGTATATTTATCTATAAAATTATTTGTCAAAAATTATCAAAAAAACAAGCAATTTTCCCGTCCATTATATTTTTTTGGATGATGTATATTTTCCAAGGATTCCTGATTGAAACCGAACCACTAATGGCTTTTGCTTTAATTGTAAGTTATTATTTTTTTATAAAATCAAAGAATAACCTTCGTTATATAATTTTAGTTGGTCTATTTTCTGGTGTTGCATTTTTATTTAAACAGCCGGCCGCCATAAATATTCTAGTTTATTCATTGTTCTATTTTATAAAAAAAAATCATCATAAAATTAAATTAACAAAAATTGCTCTATATGTATTTGGTATTTTTATTTCAATATTACCTGTTTGCCTATATTTTATCCCCAAAGTCGGCATCGAAAATTTGTATTATCAAATATTCGTTTCAAACTTTACATACCCTAGTCTTAAAAATAATCAGATTATTGCCCCATTAATATTTTCGTTGCCAATAATATTTCTGACCCTTCTCCAAATAGATAAAAAGATCAAACAAACTAAATGGTCAGATCAGGATTTTTTACTCATTTTCTTTATTCTTTTCCCGCTCCCATTGCTCATTTTTCGCACATATCCGCACTATTGGCTGCAAATAGTGCCATTTTTGATCATTTTTATTGCAGAATCTATCAATACTTATCAAAAAATCCTATTTTTACCAATATTTTTTTCAGTATTATTTTTTGGGTATCAGTTTGTGAATTATGAATTCCCAATTTATCATGAGCAATCACAAATTTCACAATATGTTAAACATGAAGCCAAAAAAAGTGACTATATTTATTCAACTAGAAATTTATCAAGCATATATTTTCAAACCGGCAACCAGCCGTCCAGCGAATACTTATATATAAATGAAATTAGCCGCAATGATTTATCCGAAGAAAAGACCATCCAATCAATTCAAAAAAATCCACCGAAAATTATTATTTGGATCGATCCAGAAAAATATTATTTAGAGCCCTATGCTTGGACTTTGTCATTGTATATACAATCAAATTATTGTGTGATCAAAAAATATGCACATTCCAATTTAGTAATATATCAGTTACCGAACGACAATTGCCGTATTGCCAAACCACTTCCAGTAAGAATTAAATAGTGAAACATCATAGCTTTTTCTAGGCCACCATGGGTCTGTCACTGTGAATGATTTTGGATTACTAACGGTGCCACTAAAACCATTCACTACAACGGCATGCATACCGTTAACCGCTCGAACGCTTGTGCCATCAGTTGTTTTCCACGATCTCTCATAGCTCGGCCAGATCCCATTAACCCAGAAAATAATAACCGGGTTGCCTGCGGCAATCTCAGTCGCAATTCCTTGTACATTCCAGCCACTTTTTACTTCAGCAGGCAAATGGTTATTAATCGCTTTGGCAACAGGACCCCAGTGCACCCCATATCCTGTACCTTTTGGCTGACCCATCAAAGTCCCGACAAAGCCTGCATTTGGATTTCCCCATACAGAGCCGTCGCTGCTTAAAGGCGTGGAATCATACCCAACTTCATCCAATATCGCCAACTCTGACATTTTGACGCCTTTATAGGCCATCGCCATCCTAGCAGCTGCTATTCCACATGTATAATAATGTTCCTGTTTGTAAAATGGAATATCCAGTTTTACAACTTGATCGATAGTTGTAAAACGTGAACTAAAAATTTGATTTGAATCCAATCCACTAATAGACTTTACCCCGGAGGCGATATTAATTGTGTAACCCTTTGAATTTTCATAATTAGTCGAAGGAGTAAAAGTCAACGCATTACCTTTCCAAGAAAATCCTCCGGCTATAGTCGGATCAATCGAAAATGCCTTTTCAGCCGAAGTGTGATCCACGGCCTGATTAAAAGTTATGATCAGCGTCTTATTAATTGCGATATTTCCGGCACTATTTCCAGGTGAAAAACTCGGAATCACATAGCCTATTGTTGTAAAACTAAAAATATAATCATTTTCAAAAGCTGTTTTATATTTTGTCATCGCGGTTTTTTTAATAGTTATATCGTATTTGGTATTTTTGGTTAAATCACTAGTTGGTTGGAAAGAAAAAATTGTGTCGCTTTGCCAACTGATTTTACCATCTGTTTTTGGAGTGATTCCCCAACTATCTTCCACTGATTGTCGATCCATGTCTTGTCTAAATTCTATTTTAATCGGACTATTTATCAGGGCTCCACTGCCGCTTGGGTTTGTTGATTTTACTGTCGGCGAAAGCACGGTTTTAAATGTGATTTTTTTAACTTCAACAATTTCACCCCGAGTTGTGATTTTTTTCTTTGTAAAATTATAATTAATTGGAGTACGGTAAAGTCCTAGCTGGTAATCAACCCCTTTTTGCAAAGCCTTAGTAGGTCTTATTTCAATAGCTTTACCATCTTTTGATAAAATCGTCTCGACTGTTAATTCTGGAATTAATTGAGCACTCCATTCATTTCTAAATCTGTCATCATAACTTAATTTAACCCCAAATTTTATATTAATATCGATATTCTCACTGCCATCTTTTACCGATATACTATTAACATCTGGCGGTGGTGGGGTTCTAAAATTAAAGAGATAATTTTTACTATTAATATTAAAGTATATACCTTTAACAGAGTTAAGAGTGGCAGAAAATTCTGCATCCGACGCCAATGTACTGTCTGGATAAAAAAACAAGTCATTTTTTAACCAAGGCAGTGCTTTTGTCGATTTTGCCAGCCATTTGCCAGGAACGTCAGGCTTGATAGATATTTTTAATTTTTCAAAATTAATTGGTCGGTCAAAAGTAATATGCAAAGGATGATTTTCATCTACATTTTTCTTGCCAAATGCGGGGTTTATCGGGAATATCACTTTTGCCGGCACCAAAAAATATAATCCGAAAATTATAAAATAGATTATGATAAAACCAATTTGAAAAAAGAAAAAATATCTATGTAAAAAATACCCCACATGACTAATAAAACGTTTAAACATATTTTTTTGTGTCTGCATATATAAATGTACAGGCAGTCTTTTAATTAAAATAAATCCAAAAATACAAATTAAATTTATTCCAAATACAACAACTAGATATAAAAAAAGTAGATATGGATTTGCAAATTTGTCTAAAAATGTCGGATCATTTCTCATTTGAACACCTCGTAAATATCCCTTGTTAAAACATATCGAACCGGTCCGCTGTCATTTTGATACTTATATTGATCGATATATGAAAATAATTGATCGACTCTTTGCTGCTCTGCATTATTAAACCAATGCGGATGTGATAAATAAGTAATTTGCTGGGGTTCAGTTAAATATTTCGTCTGGTAATTTATATCAAATCTATCAATCATTTGCTTGGCTGAGAACTTATATGAGTCAGCTCCGTTATTTGGTATTTCAAGTAGAGATAATCTTGGTGACGGATTGGCAAAATTCTGGTCGCTTAATGATGGATAATAAGGCTTTGTTTTTGGATCAACATTCCAAAAACCCTCCGCTTGGCGCGATCCAAATTTATACGCCGTCCTAGCTGAACTATCAACTTTTATTCCAGCATCCTGTACAGCTCGCAAGGTTTCCAAATTCGCATACCAGCCGCCAGCCCTGTAAGCCAAAGGCATTCCCAATCCATTTTGTTCAAATAAATTAAGTCCGCACTTTGTTAAGGCTAACATCTCTTCGTAGTTATATGCAGTTGTCAAAATATCATAGCCGTCTTTGTAATAATCCCATCTAGGGGAATCTTTGGCAGTTACGCCGCAGGCAGTAACATAGTCTGGAAACATGTGTAGATGAAAATCAATTTCTTCTCCAAGATTGTCACGTCTATTTTTAACCCAATTCGTCAGGTAGTTAATTCTTTCTTGACTCATTACTCCTGGAGTGTAAAGGCGTGGATTAAAGAAATGAGTCAGTGAAATCTCGTGATTTTTTGACAACTCAGTCATCTTGGACAAATATGACTCATTTACATCATAACCTTCCCAGTCCCATGTCCATGCCACATATAATGGATAACTAACATTAAAACCAATGTTTTGACTAGTATATACTTTACCGGAGAAATCATAAAAAGTGGCTTTAATTCTGTACGTTCCAGGTACCAAACTTGATACATCAACAATGCCTTCATAAAAATTTGTATCGTTTATAGATGAGGCAAGTGATCCTTTTAGTGTGGTGTTCGCAATCTCATATTCAGCCGAGTTAATATTTTTTTTATCATTTGGAAGGCTAATAATAAGCGGATCATTTTTTGTCACACTATCTGGTTTTAAAAACCAATGTTGATTGATAGAAATATAATTTGGATGTTTTTCTTCATCGCCCAATAGTCCGGTGATAATATTCACTGTATGACTGCTTTCTTCTTTTGTATTTATTGATTCTGCTAAAGGGTTGCCATAGTACAAGAAATAGCGGTTTGAAAAATCTTTTGGTAAAATATTTTCTTGAAGCTCAAAGGTAAAAAAAGTCTGGGCACTATCCCAACTGTTTTCATTTGTACGACATATCGCTTCAGATTTTTTACCATTATAATATACTACCTGAATATCATTTCCGTTATTTTGTGATTTTCCTTCATTGACTAACTCATGATGATTAAATGTAATTTTGATTTGCGAACCTTTTTTTAAGATACTAAACGTGTTATCATTTTCTATTTTTAATGTTTTTTTATAAGAATAGTCATCGTTCCACCAAGTTGCATTTTCGATAGGAGTATTTTTAATCGATAATATTCTCTCTTTTGCTGCCGGATAAAGTGAAGTCGAAAAAGCAAAAACGACTATCGCAATTAATGTATATGAAATTCGAAAATGAAATTTTGTTTTATGACTGACATCTTCACTTAGTCCATAAATCGTCGGCAATTCATTGTGTTCTATGTGCCTAAATGGTTTGCCATTATTTTCACGGATAAAAGTCAGGTGATATGAAAAATTAAATGGTACAAAAGTTGAAATGGCTAAAGATGTGATTAGCAAAATACAAAATAATCCAAGCACTATAATACTAGAGCTGATTGCGGTTCCGCCGCTTAATCTAAATAATTTTAAAATAACAATATGAGTCCAATATAAAGCCAAAGCATTTTGTCCAAGTAATAGCAAAAGATCATGGCTGAAAGCATGTTTTTTTAATTCTTTGTTTATAAATATAAAATATAAAATTACAAATATAAATAAAATCCCGACCAATAAAAAGGGAATTGTCGGTGGCCATCTGTCAAATAAAGTGCCAAGAGGCATTTTGAAAGTTAAATAAGGAATAGAAATCACAACTAATGCACACGCGCTATATAATGCCGCCAATTTTGCCGATAACTGTTTTGCCCTATACTCTGGATTTTCTATCAAATATTTACCCCAAATCAATCCGGCCATAAAAATTGGCGTGTATTGCATCAGGGGAAAACGGTATACATTATCATGACCAAAAAATATTGCTGTCCAAGGCGACAAAAATTCAGGAATTTTCAAACTATACAATGCAGTTCCAAGTCCGAAAATTACTAAAGCCGTTGCCATGGCTTTGAAAGGTTTTTTTGTCAGTAAATACAGTCGTCGATGAAATGGAATGATAATGATACTAAAAAATAAAAATGGTATAAAAAATTCTCCATACGAAGGCACTGACCGAAAAGTAAATATCTTGATAATATTTAACAGTTGATCTGTGAATTTGCCATATAAAATTTGATCAGCAAAGCTGATAAAGGCTAGACAATAATAAGCCACCAACATGACCCCGAGTCTTTTTTTGATATGGTGAAATAAGGTTTTAGGACTGTCGTGTTTTTGTATATATGCGATGTATGATGTGGCTCCGGATAAAAACAAAAAAGTCGAGAATGTCACAGTATTAATAAAAATAACTAAATAATGAAGAGTGGCACTGGTGCCGTCATGATAAAAATCGATCGCGTGCGCCAAAATCATACCAAAAACCGCCACCCCCCTCAAAATATCAATTGAGTAATTTCTTGAGCGCAATTTCCCCTCCTAGTTCCAATTAAATTATATCACCTCAGAAGCATATTCTACAATAGATCATTTAGTAATTTTTTAGATATTTCCTTCCCAAGCCAAATCGCTTTATCTACCCCTCGATCGTATGGATAAATATGTCCCAAAGAACCTTGATAAAGATTTTTAGTTGATGACTTTATCTGAGGTAAATTTTTATAATAATCAACATCGGCAATATGTTGAGCATTTTCAGCCTTAAAGAGGAATATATCTTCCAGCCACTTTTCTTTGAAGTTTGGATTAATATTTTTAAATAATTTCACCGCTTCCATTTGAAAATAATCGATTCCCTTGCTCATAATTTCACTTTCATCATTTGTGTAAATGCCAAGATATACAATATTTTTATTATTATATTGTTCTTTGTCGACCATATTTGTATGCTCGATTAAGGCTAAAAATGGCGACTTGTCATTTAGATTTGTCCAGTAAAATTTTGTCAAAGGTTCTTTAAGAATACAGACCACTGATATAGCAGACATGTATTTTTTTTGCATCGAAGGCTTGCCCTTAGTATTGATTGAAAAAGGACTTAAAGCAGTAATCAAGTGACTAAACTGGAAATTTTGACTACTAGATTTTAGTATAAAATTGTTATCTTTTTTATCATAAGAAATAATTTTAGTCCCAAGTAATACTTTTCCGCCTTGATTCGAGGTTGTTTTTGTTAGTCCGTCAATCAGAATTTTATTACTCCCATTTAGGTAACCAAGTTTACTTGATCTAGATTTAATTCTCGCCTGAAACCAAGCAAGAGAGATATTATTTGCTTTGTCGCCAAATTTATTTTCAAGCAGCGGTCGCCAAACTGCCTCATAGGTCTCGGGACTAAGTTTGTCTTTAAAAAACTGATTAGTATATACTCCATCAACTTTTTTCCAATCAGTCAAACTCAACTGAAATAGTTTGGCATTTGATTTAATATTCCCAAACAATGATCCGGATGGATATTTACAAAAGTCCACGATGGAAGAATATGGAGCTATATCTCCAGTAGTATATACTCCGCTTTTTGGTTTAGTATATACTAACTTATCAGATAGAGACAGTTCGCTGATCATTTTTCTGGCGTGCATATCACCGCTAAAAAAATGATGATAAAATTTTTCCAAATATGTATCTCCATATCGAAAAGTTCCCGCCAATCCGCCGAGTTCAGATTCTTTTTCAATCACAGTCACCCGATGGCCCAACTTGGTCAATTCATAAGCTGACACCAATCCGGTTATCCCCCCGCCGACTATTCCTATATTCACTCTCTTGTTTCTCATGTATAGACTATAATATATTTTTCTTCGATCTCCAAATATTCTATTTATCAACTCACCTTACGCACTAAAATTCTGATATAATATAATTAGATTATATAATCATTACTAACAAAGGTCAAATAATGCCTGACAAAATAAAAAATAATTTAGATTTAAATATGCTTGATCTCTATTCCGATTACCTTTTCAGTTCATTCTCGTATACAACGGCGACAGGTTTATCATCCTTGCTCGACAATCAAATCAGCCATGATCAAATTACCCGTTTTCTTTCCGCCCGAGAATATTCTTCCAGGGATTTATGGGCGTTAGTCAAACCTGTTGTTCGTGAGATTGAAGCAGATGATGGCTGCCTCCTTTTTGATGACACTATTAACGAGAAAGCATATACTGACGAGAACGATATTATTGCATGGCACTTTGATCATTCAAAAGGCAGAAATATTAAGGGAGTAAACATTCTTTCCACGATCTATTACAGTAATAATTATACGATCCCGATCTCGTTTGAAATTGTTAAAAAAGATCAAGAATTTACCGATGATCAGGGAAAGAAGAAACGCCGATCGACAATGAATAAAAATGAATATTTCAGGAATATGTTTAAAGTTAGCATTTATAATAAGGTTAAATTTAAATACGTTTTAGCCGATATTTGGTTTTCTTCAAAAGAAAATATGGAATACATCATGGAAAATGAAAAGCATTTCATTTTTGCAATCAAGAAAAATCGCTTAGCGGCGCTATCTAAAGAGGAGAAATTAAAAGGAAAATTCAAGAATCTGGAATCATTGGAGTTTGAGGAGGGGAAAGTAAAAAGGTGTTTCTTAAAAGGCATGGAAAATGAAGTTTTAGTTTGCCAGCAAGTCTTTACGAACCAAGACGGAAGCACCGGCACCCTTTATTTAGCTACAAGTGATATTGATCTTAATTTTGAGCACCTAACTAAAATCTATCAAAAAAGATGGAAAATAGAGGAATACCATAAATCGATTAAATCCAACACAAGTTTAGCTAAATCACCAACAAAAACAGAAATAACCCAAGGCAATCATTTTTTTGCCTCAATTTATTCGTTTTTCAAATTGGAAAAATTGAGCAAAGAGACGAAGCTTAACCATTTTGCCCTAAAAACAAAGCTCTATATTAAGGCCTTAAAAGTTAGTTTCGATGAGCTACAATTATTAAAAAATCCGGCGGTTTTGGAAGCTGGTGCGTAAGGTGAGTTAATAATTTTATATTGGAAATTTTTTTTAAAAATCACTGCATGATTGAGAAAATAATAATTGGTTATGGAATGTTCTTAAGCTATTGTAAATATTACCCACTTAATCCACTGATATTTCAAATAATATATTTAATTACTGATGAGGTTATTCCAATATGGCTTTGATGCGGCGGACTCCGGAGGAGGAGGATTCTTCTTTTTTTATTTTAAATTTTCCGAGTTCGGAGGTGTTTTGGACGTGGGGGCCGCCGCAGATTTCCCGACTAAAAGGAGGCTCTGAGCTTGCCGAAGAATCATCATTTTGCAGGCCGATGGTATATACTTTTACTTTGTCGCCGTATTTGGATTCGAAGACGCCCATGGCGCCAGTTTTTTTAGCTTCATCCAAAGTCATCTCTTCCATGGTGACCGGGAGATTTTTTTGGATTTGCTCATTTACTAAATCTTCTGCTTGCTTGATTTGTTCTGGGGTCATTTTTTCGAGATGTGAAAAGTCAAAACGGAGGCGTTCGGCGGTGATGTTGGAGCCTTTTTGATAGACTTGGTCGCCGAGAACCTGGCGGAGGGCGGCTAATAATAGGTGGGCGGCGGTATGAAGACGGGTGGTTTGCTCACTGGCGTCGGCAAGGCCGCCTTTAAACATGCCGGCGGAGGCGGTGCGGGAGAGTTCTTGATGGTTAATAAGCTCTTTTTCAAAAGCATTTTTAACGATACTTATTTGATTATCATTTTTTAGGAAATGTTCTCCTTGCAAGTTCTCAATACTTATCTCGAATGGAAAACCATAGCTTTGATATAAGTTAAATAGGTCTTTACCTACCTGATGGAGATCATTGTCTTCATTGGGCCGATCGCTAAGCAAAAATGTTATTCTTAAATATTCCAATCCCTTAATTAATGTTTCTCGAAATTTATTTTCCTCTTTTTCTAGCTCAGGAATGATTGAAGGGGATCCCGAAACGAGTTCGGGATGACTGGAATGGTATATATTAATGACTTCTTGGGCTAAAATTGCTGTGAAATTTTCATCTATGCCGAGCTGCGAGGCTTTAACTATGGCACGACGGATTAGTTTTCGAACTACGTAGCCGGCGCCTTTGTTTGATGGTATGGCACCATCTGCAATGGCAAAAACGGCGGCTTTGATGTGGTCGGCGATGATGCGGAAGGATTTTTGGGTAGCAATAGAAAGGAAGGCCGATTCCTCCGCTTCGGTCGGAATGACATTCAGTAGCTGGGAGTTGGTAGTTGGTAGTTTGGAGGGAGACGAGGGGGACGATTCCTCCACTGCGGTCGGAATGACAGAAGGAGAATTGGTCTGGTTGATGGAAGGAGATCCCGAAACAAGTTCGGGATGACAGGGTTGTTCTAGACGAGAAGGGAACACAGGTCGGACAGTAGGGTATTTTTTACCGGAGATTTGTTCTATTTTTTGGATAATTGGCAAAAAAAGGTCGGTTTTGTAATTGTCATCTAATCCGTTTATAACTGCCAATGCCCGCTCTAAGCCCATACCGGTGTCGACGTTTTTTTGGGTTAATGGTTGGTATATACCATCTTGGGTTTTATTGTATTGCATAAAAACATCGTTCCAGATCTCGACCCAATTTGGGTCATCACAAGAGTCTTGGAAATTTTTTGGTGCCTCGCTCTCCCCTGTCCAGTAAAACATTTCTGTATCGGGGCCACATGGACCAGTTTGACCGGCTGGACCCCACCAGTTATTCTTTTTGGGTAATTTAGCGATGCGATCTGGAGAAATGCCGAGGGAAATCCATTTATCATAGGCTTCATTGTCAAATGGGGCGTCATCGTCACCTGCAAAGACGGAAAAAGCCAGTTTATTTATATCTAAACCAAGCCATTTTTTATTGGTTAAAAATTCAAAGCTCATTTCAATGGCTTCGGTTTTAAAGTAATCCCCAAAGGACCAATTGCCGAGCATCTCAAAAAAAGTATGGTGGACTTTGTCGCCGACTTCGTCGATGTCATCGGTGCGGATACATTTTTGAGAATTGGCCAGCTTAACACCCATCGGGTGTTTTTCACCAACCAAATAAGGCACCAGCGGATGCATTCCGGCGGTGGTAAATAAAACTGTCGGATCATTCTCAGGTAGTAAAGACGCAGAAGGGATCACTGTGTGTCCCTTGGTTTTGAAATAATCTAGATACAATTGTCGCAGTTCAGTGCTTTTCATCTGTTACCAGCCTCCCTTTGGCGCGATTAGGCTGCGCCAAAATTCTTTTATGTTTATCGCAGGTTTTTGATTGTTATTATTTAAAGGTTGAAATGTTTCTTTTGGCTCCCACCAAGTACCGTAAACGGAGCTGTAAACATTTTCGGTAGCGGTGACTTTACGGACGAAACCTTCGGTTTCACGAGGTAATGTGCCACGAGTACGATAGCTATTTACTGCGCGAGGTCCGCCGTTATAATGCATCAAAACTAATTTTTCGCTGCCACCGTATTTATCAAGATTTTGTTTCAAATAATAAGTGCCGTAGCGGATATTACGGGCCGGCTCACTGAGTTTGGCAACAGTAAAATCTTTGTCGCCGAGCTGCTTGGCAATACCAGCACCAGTGGCAGGCATGATTTGCATCAAACCAATAGCACCAACACCGGATCTGGCATCAGGACGGAATCGACTTTCAGTGAATATCACTGCAGCGATAAAATTTGGGCTGACGGAAAATTCTTTACTGGCATTAATAATCTCATTTTGATAGGTCAACGGATAAACGGTAGCGCCAAAATATTTAGGTACAAAAATGTAAGTCACTAAACCAGCAGCGACCAAGCAAATTAAGAAAATATAAATTTTATATTTTCTTACCATACGATTACCTCTATGATGCCTGTGCATATTGTACCCCTATTATTGATTTTTGTCGATATATATTAACTAGCTTCGGAAATAGCTTCAACTGGACAGCTTGTGATTGCCGAGGCGGCATCTTGATTGGAAATTTCAGATCCTGTGACATATTCAGATTTGCCATCCTCTCCTATTTGAAAATTGGCCGGAAAAGAGGCGACGCAAGACAGGCAGCTGATACATTTTTCTTTGTCTACGCATAAAATCATTGATACTCCTTCTATTTAAGTATAATGTATCAAGTATTAAGTATCAAGTATTAATACAATGAACCACCCCGCAGCAAGCTGACGGGGTATCATATCCCGCATCGTCATCCCGGAAGCGGGTGGCACCCGATACCTGCCTGCCGGCAGGCAATGTCCGAGATCTATTTGTAAAGTTTCCTGGATTCCGGTTCTGGGAACCCTTCCCGACCGGAATGACGACTGGAGAAGGATATTTGCACGCAGCAAGCTGCGTGGTATTAACCCAAATGGAGAATAAATTGAATTGTAAAATTGATTTAGTTGCGATATGGTAAAGTTATGCAATATGCTGAAGTTCTAACGGAACAAAAAACGAAAATTTGGGATGCGACTTTTGATTATGAAATCGGACCGGAAACGCTCCCCTATCTTCGGGTTGGCTCGATCGTGGAAGTACCTTTTGGGAAAAAAGTGATTGAGGGGGTGGTGGTTGGACTGAAAAGAACACTGCCTTTAAATATTAAGAATATCAGACAAATTAAACGCATTTTGCAGCCAAATTTGGTTGTATCTAAAGAAGAGCTGGAATTCTCAAAATGGATGGCTAGTTATTATGTGACAAGCTGGAGCGAGGCTTTTTTTACGATGCTGCCGCCAATTCCAAAAAAAACTATTAGCGAAAAGATGGAATTTCAAAATGAGTTCGGGGATGAGGATAAAAATTATATTTTAGTTGAAAAAGACTTGAAAAGATATGATTATTATCTGGAAGTTTTGAAAAAAAATAAAATCAAAAATAAATCAGTCTGGTTAGTATTTTCGGACATGAAAAAATTGAAGAATTTTTTGGAAATTAAAAAGGTTGATCTGAAAAATTTTTCGACAATTGAGTATACTTCGTCAGATAATATCACGACCAGATTTACAAAATGGCAAAAAATCCGATCCGGAAATTATGATCTTTTGGTCGGAAGTCGTATGGCACTTTTGTGCCGACCGACGAATGTGGGAACAATCATCGTTGATGACTCGACCCAATCAGGGCATCAAGAAGATCAATCGCCGCGGTATCATTCTCTGGATATCATCCGGTATTGGCGAAAAATGGGAATAAAAACACTTTGTGGGGACATTTTACCAAGCTTAGAGCAATTGGTTGAAGCCAAAAATAAAGAGGCGGTGATTTTATCAAAAAAAATGGTGCGACCTGATTGTGAAGTTGAACTTGTAGATATGAACAAAGAAAAGCGACTGATTTCGTTACCACTTGAGAGGGAGCTGGAAAAAACGGTTGAAAATAATAAAACAATGGTCATTTTTTTGGCAAAAAAAGGGATGGGATCGATAACAAAATGTCAGAACTGTGGCTATATTTTCAATTGTCCAAATTGCGAGCTACCGCTAAAATATAATGCCGCAAAAAAAATGATGACTTGTTTTAAGTGTGATTATTCGCAAGCAAATGCAAATAGTTGTCCAAAATGCCATAGCGACAATATCATGACGTTTGGACTTGGATTGGAAAAAATTGCCACGATTTTGAAAAAATATGTTGCAGATTATCCGATAATAATATTGGACAAAGAAAATGAACTGCCAGAAAATCCAGGCAAAGGAATTTATGTAGCGACACAGGCACTATTTCGATACAATTTACAGATGGAATCGTGCGTATTGATTGACGCGGATTTATCACTGACGAAGCCGAACTATAATACCAGCGAGGAAGCATTTTATCTATTTTTTAGATTATTGACGATGGCAAGTGAAAAACTATTGATTCAAACGCATGAGGTGGAATCGGAAATACTAAATGCGATCAAATATGGCAAATATCAGAGTTTTCTAAACAATATGCTGCGTGAAAGATTTGAAAATAAATATCCGCCATATGGACATTTGGTCAAAATCGAAATTGTTGATAAAAATGAGAAAAAAGGGTCAGACAGGATCGAAAAATTAAAAAATATACTATCCGATAATCTATTAAATGTTCAATTAATCGGGCCAAATAGTACACTTAAAAAAAATGAATTTATCTATACCTTGATTTTAAAAAGTCCGAGAGAATTTGGGAGAGTGAAAATGCGAAAATTGATCGGAAGTGATGTGAAAATCGAATTTGATCCGGAAAATTTACTGTAGAAGTTGATCAAAAGTTCTTTTTAGGGTAAAATGGACTCATGAGAATTCAAGAAATCGTGACTGTGCCGAGTTTAATCCTTCGAAAAAAAGCCGAAAAGGTGACGATTTTTGATGTGGAATTGCAGAATTTGGCTAAAAAAATGGTTGAAATGATGCGGCAGTACGACGGAGTGGGGCTAGCGGCGCCGCAAATCGGAATTTCTAAAAGAATAATCGTGCTAGAGTATGATCCGCAAAATGACGACAAAACCAGAGGCGACAAACCTTTTCCTTTGACAGTATTGACGAATCCGACGATCACAAAATATTCAAAAGAACAGATTGCAATGGCAGAGGGCTGCTTGTCTTTGCCGGGGATTGAAATTGATGTAAAGCGTCCAAAAGAAGTCAATGTTGCAGCCCAAGATCTTGATGGTAAACCGGTCAAAATAAGGGCAAAAGGGTTGTTGGCGCGGGTAATACAACACGAGATTGATCATTTGAATGGAATTTTGTTTACCGATCATGCAAAAGATGTAAAAAATTTGAAGCATTATGTCGATTTGAGATGTATTTTTATGGGTACGCCAGATTTTGCCGTGCCGGCACTAGAAGCACTACTTGTCAATAATGTAAATATTGTCGGGGTGATCACTGAAACAGATAAGCCGGTTGGGCGAAAACAGGAAATGACGGCACCGATTGTTAAAACAGTGGCCGAAGATTTTGGACTGCCAGTTCATCAGCCAAATAATAAATTGGAAGTGGAAGAAATCGTAAAGGAACTACAGCCGGATTATATCGTGGTGGCGGCTTATGGTAAAATGTTGACAAAAAATGTGTTGGATTTCCCGGATTTTGGAGTAATTAATATTCATCCGTCGATGCTGCCAAAGTATCGTGGCGCCACGCCGATGCAAAATGCAATATTAAATGGAGATAAAAAAACTGGCATCACGATCATGAAACTGACAGAAGGTATGGATGAAGGACCGATCGTTTTTCAAAAACAGTATGAAATATTTGAGAATGAAAATTATGAAGAATTAAGTCAAAGATTGTCGATTGAAGGGGCGAGGATATTGATTCAGACGTTGCCGATGTATTTGAGCAATCAATGGCGGCCCGTGGAACAAGATAGCGAAAAAGCAACTTATACAAAATTAACTAAAAAAGAAGATGGGGAAATAAATTGGGAGAAATCGGCCGAGGAAATCGTAAATATGATACGCGCGTATTATCCGTGGCCGAAAACCACTGCGTGGTTAACCGACAACCGACAACTGACAACTGACAAGAAGACTAGATTGATAATACACACGGCGCATGTTGAAAATGATAAAGTAGTGCCGGAAATGGTACAACTTGAAGGGAAAAATCCAACTAATTGGGAAGATTTCAGACACGGTTGGCAAGGAGAATTACCGGAAATATTAAAATAATTTAAAAAAAATAAGGGCCGGAGGGCCCTTTTTGGTTTTGTGTTAGCTTACGAAGATGGCTGCTGGAGAATTGCGAAAAACTCCCTTATCTGCGCGTCTGGGATTTGCGTATAATCATTGAACCAATTCATGATGGCATCATAACCAACATAATAGGCCAGGATTGGCGGCGGTGGATCTGTTAATTCAATCCCACCGACTTTAGGTATCGGCTGACCAAGTTGGTGCCAATTATTATTGACAGAATTTGGGGAAAGCATCAAATTGACGACACGGACCTGATTTTCACCAAGAGTTGACCAATGAGCGAAACGCAAGACAGGAAGACCGAATCTAACATCTGAAATAGTAGTGCCATATTGACTAGGCACGGGCTGCTTGATGAATTTATCACCCATCAAGACCCCAAGACTTAAAGAATACCCTAGTGTAGGTTGACCATGGGTTACTATACTACCCAAGCAACCACCTTCTCCTTGAACAAGACTGGCAAATCCAACAGCAGCGACATCGTAGGCATGTTGAACCTGAAGAACATAATCACCATTATGCCCAGAGATCATCTCTTTTATAACAGAGAGGGCCGCTTTAGCAGCACTATAATGCTCGCTAGACGGATTGTAGAGATATGCGAGGCAATCCTGACTCGGATCACCGGTTGACTCACCTGCCATGATACAGGCCTGAATTCTTTTGTGTTCAGAGTCACAACTTCTTTTGAGAGCCGCAACCTGCTCCATTAAATCTCGATATTGCTCGCCCATTTTCACGACATCATTAATTTTCTGAGATAAATCCATTCTCCGACAGCCTCCTATAAATATAAGGTACGCAACACAATGACTTCTACTGGCACTATACTGGTTTTTCAGGGAACCGTCAAGTTTATAGAGGTATTTTTGGATAAAAAAATAAGGGCCGGAGGGCCCTTTTGGAATTGGACATGTTCACTAGCCTTAATTCAGGCTTGAATGCCCATGTCTTCTCTTTGGAATTCTAACAGCGGCTTTTCAACCAGGCGAGAGAAGATATCAAGGTAACGGGTGGTGGTCGAAGCGATAACGCCCCCCGGTATATCAATACTGTGAATCCACGCCAGATGATCCGTATTTCCCGGGTCAAGCCTATTAATACCGGTAAGGCCAAACGGAGTATCCAAACCTTTTCCGTAGATACGAACAGGCTCCTTGTCATAACCGCTAGGCGATTGCTGCTTTTGCTGTGCAGCAGCGTAGTCATTTTCGTCCCAGAAACGAGAGGAATCCGGAGTGAGAACCTCATCAATTAAGATGAGATTTCCATCTGAATCACGTCCGAGTTCGAACTTAGTATCGGCCAGAATTATTCCTCTCTGCTTGCAATATCGAGCTCCTCTATTGAATATCGTTAGTGAGAGATGCTCCAACCCAGGACCAAACTCTTCACACACTGATTCAGCGGTGATATTGAGATCATGGCCAATGTCTTCTTTGGTGCTGGGCGTAAAGATTGATCTTGGAAGCACCGAGCCGTCATGAAGTCCTTTAGGAAGTTGATGACCACCGACCATGCCGGTTGCTTGATAATCCTTTAGACCAGATCCGGTCAAGCAGCCGCGAACTATACATTCACGAGGGATAACCTGATATTCTTGCACGATAATAGCTCGGGCTTGTAAGCTAGAGTTATCGCGAAGCTCTTCGGGCAGATAGTTGTCGATACCGGTACCGTAGGTGACGAGGTGATTTGGAATATCACCGAATACATCAGTCAGCCAGAAGATGACCATAGCGGTCAATACCTCTCCCTTTAGTGGAACAAGAGTATTTAACACGAAGTCAAAAATACTCAATCGATCGGTGGCGACTACCAACAACTTACCAGGATGATCTGATAATTTATAAGTGTCCCTAACCTTTCCCTGATGGTAAATTCCACCCAGATATGTCTTCAAGAGCATCTCTAGGTGATTACCGCATGCTTTTTCTGGAATTACTGGCATTTTAGAAATTTCCTCCTTCATTATTCCAAAATTTAAGATACGGGCCGAGCGAAAGTTCACTTGGCCTGTTAGCGTTATAATACTATAAAAATGGTATTCAGGCAAGGGCTTGGAGATGATAAATAAATAATTAATATGCGAATCTGTTGTTTTTTGAGGGGAAAAATGGTAAAATATAGATATTCTCTCGACAGAAGCCGAGGTGGTGGAATGGTATACATGCAGGGTGTCCATTTGTAAAATGTTTACCGTTATGATATTTTATATATATGAGAAAGAAAAAATGGACAGAATACGAATTGCGAGAAGCAGCATTAGCCTCGACTAGTATAAGACAAGTGCTTTTTAGATTAGGCCTGAAAGAAGCTGGCGGTAATTATGCGCAGATTAAAAAATATATCGAAATTATGCAAATTGATACCAAGCATTTCACTGGGCATGGCTGGAGTAAGGGGCTTACTGGAATTGGAAGGCCAAGAATCGCACTTGAAGATATCCTTGTAAAAAATAGTAATTTTCAGAGTCATAAGCTAAAGAATAGATTATTTACGGCTGGACTAAAACCGCATTGCTGTGAAGAATGTGGATGGTCGCAAAAAACTGAAACCGGAAGACTACCGCTCGAATTGGACCATATCAATGGAAATAGTAAAGATAATCGACTGGAAAATCTGAGAATTCTGTGTCCGAATTGTCATAGCCTGAAGCCGACACATAGGGGAAGAAATATTAAAATTTAACAATGCCGGGGTGGAGAAATGGTATACTCACGACACTTAAAATGTCGCCTCAGAAATGAGATGCGGGTTCGACTCCCGCTCCCGGCACCCAAATAAAAAATGCCCGAAAGGGCATTTTTTATTATATTAATCTTCTAAGATGTGCCAATGGTTGTTTTCGCCTTTTTCTAGGCTTCCTTCGATAGTGAAGCCGGAGGCTTTTCGGTGACCGCCGCCGCCGAAGAAGGCGGCTATTTTTGAGACGTCTATTTTGTCGGATTCGGTACGCAGGCTGGCTTTGATGCGTCCGTCTGATGTTTCAGAAAGCAAAACGGCGGCTTTGGAACCGGGAATAGTATTGATCATATTGACTACGCCAGAGAGATCATCGTCGGTTGCTTTTGTTAATTCCATATCTTCACGTGTGACAACAGACAGCACAAGTCCGGTTGAACTTTTATGAATACGAGATAAAGCTATGCCCCATAATTTTAAACTGGGAACAGAGCGGTTGAGGGAAATATTTTTGGTGATCGTTTTAAGTCTAGCACCACTGGCGAGCCAAATAGAGGCGTGCTCCAAAGAGCGAGGAGTGGTGTTTGAATGTTTGAAACCGCCAGTATCGGTATAGAGTGAGGTTAGAAAACAGGTGGCAATGTCTTTGTCTAATGGGATATGCAATTGCCTGATAAGTTCAAAAACAATTTCCGAAACAGCGGCGGCGGACTCGTCAAAAAGATTTATATTTGCGACTTTGTGCAGGTCATTTTTTGGGTGATGATCAATATTGATCAGACGTTTTTTGTGCCTGGCAAAGTCTTTTAGGCGATCGGGGAAACCGGTGCGCCTGAGATCGCCGCAATCTAGAACAATAATGACATCATAATCTCCCACTAAAAAATCCTTGCGGACATTTTTGGAAGCCGGTAAAAAAGCAAAAGGTTTTGGCACGTCGTCTTTGCAAACCGTGGTGACGTTTTTACCAATTTTATTTAAAGCGATTTGGAGTCCCAGAGAAGTGGCGACTGTGTCGCCGTCTGGATTTTCGTGGATGACGAGCAAAAAATAATCGTATTTTTTGATCAGATTTATTATTTTTTCAAAGGTTTCCATGGGAGTACAATTACTTTCCTTTCGGTTTCAGGAAGCGTCGAGCGAGTCATTTTTAGACTATCGACGTATTCCGGTGTAATTCCCTCCTCTTCGGTAAAAGTAGCCAATTGTTCATAATAAACAGGAATGATAATGCGTGGGTCAATCTGATTGATGACTTGCAAGGCAGCTTTGGCATCCAATACATCGCCGCCGCCGACTGGAATAAATAAAATATCAACATCAGCGACTGCTTCTTGCTCAGCATCGGTAAGCGGGCGATTTAATTTATCAAGATACGCAAGACGCATATCTTCAGTTGTAAAAAGATAGACCCGGCCAACACCAATTATTTCAACACTGGCGATTTCGTATTCACCAGGACCGCAAAGGGTAAAATCTCCGACTTTATCTTCAATGCCAAGGGAAATGGTAGTGTTTTTGGTTTTGATTTGGATTGTTTCGTGGAGGGGGGCGGTGATGATCATTGAAACTCCTTTGAGATAGTATATAGCCCCTAAGGGGCCCCTTTGGGGTATATGGTATTAAGTATATTGGGCCTGCCGGCCGAGGACTTAACTACAGGTTTATTTTATCATAAAATTTAATCAAGAGCAATAATGATTAATTCTTTTTTTGCAGTGTGACTGCAGATTTGTGGGTTAAGGATAAGGGCCTCCGTTGCGATGGCCGGCCCCTACCCTTAACAATCCCACCCCGCCACGCTCT
>VFKW01000125.1 GCA_009885355.1 Candidatus Berkelbacteria bacterium | reverse complement strand
TTGATTATTTCAAAATCAAAAGATACTGTTATCCCTGCTGCTATTACACGAAATAACGCGCTTGATCTTGCAGATAGTAATTATGTAATTTTCTTGGATAAATAGGAGGGGACTTTGGATAGTGTTTATAATGCTTTTGCAAATCCGGTAATTCATGTTTTGCCAAAATTGCCAAACGCGGTTTTGGCTTTGATGGTTGGATATTTGGCCTTGTTTGTTATTAAAATTATGATTAAATGGGCCTTGAGGTTGGTGAGGGTAGAAAAAGCAGTTAAACAGATGATTTTGTCTTTAGCTAGTGTGGTTTTATGGGCAATATTATTGGCTTTGGTTTTTCAGAGCCTTGGGTTGCCGCAAGTAGCATTGGCTTTATCAGGATCAGTGGCAATATTTGGAATATTGCTGGCTTCCGGGGCGAATTTTCTGGTTTCAGATATTTTATCGGGCTTGTTTTTAGCCAAAGACCCTGATTTCAGGATCGGAGAGACAATTAAAACGGCTGATTTTGAGGGAGTAGTGGAAAGAATTGATCTTAGAAAGATACGGGTTCGAAGCAAGGACGGTCATTTGCATATTATTCCGAATTCATTTTTGGATAAGGGGCAATTTATCGTGCTTGACGTTGGTAAAAAATAAGCTTAATATTATATATGTAGGTACTATAAGGAGGGTTTAATGTTAGAATCAAGTTTTGTGGACTGGTTGTTCGTTTTGGCCTTAGTTGGCTTGCTCGTCGTGATAGGAATGCTGATTTTGACGCTTTATCGCGCCAACCATGTTCTTAATAGTTGGACGAGAGTATCTGGTACGGTTAGCGATTCGCTAGTCAGATTGATCCCTGCTGTATTGAATGTTGCGACGGTTGGAAAAGGTATTTCTGAAATTCTTTCGACGATTGCCGATTATAAAAAGTCAGCTAAAGACAAAGATAAAGATTAGTCGATTTAGCCCCGGGATAAATCATAGTAATTGTTAATCAAATAAAATAAAGCCGGGGGTTGCTAAGAGGTGTTATATGTCAAAAACAACTGAAGTTATTATTGTAGAAAAAAATGAGGATATGTCGGAGAAAATTGAAAAAGAGCCGACTAAAAATACTGATATGACCGAGGGTAATATTGATAAGGTTGAAAATAAGGTTAAAAAAGTTGATTCTTCCGGATCAATTCAATCTGAAAGTTCTACAAAGGAAGATGTTAAAGAAAAGTCTGCGAAGATACGAACTTGGCTGCTTTTGGTATTGGTCGGGATCGGTTTTTCAGCTGGAATCTTGGGGTCAATTGGAAGTTTGGTTTTTTTAAATTCGACCACGACCGGTACAAAATGGAGATCGGCTCTAGGGATTAAGGGGGACTCTCCTTTAAATATTAATCGAACTAGGACTGAAAAAGTGGTAGTAGAAGAGAGCTCGGCGATCATCACTGCCTCGGAGAAGATAAAATCATCAGTAGTGAGTATCGTGGCTGAATCAGCTGTATCTAGTACTGATATTTTTGGTTTTTCAAGCGGAGGTGGTTCGTCTTCGGGAAGTGGTTTTATCGTGACGAGTGATGGAATTATCGTGACAAACAAGCATGTAGTAAGTGATGAAAAAGCAACATATACAGTGTTCTTGGCTGATGGAAAAAAATATACAGCGACGGTGTTGGCGCGGGATCCTTATGATGATTTGGCATTTATGAAAATCGATGCTCGGTCATTGTCGGTTGCGGATCTGGGAGATTCTGATCAGTTAAAGATCGGTCAGTGGGTGATCGCGGTTGGTAATCCTCTGGGTGAATATCAAAATTCAGTCACAGCCGGTATCGTTTCTGGTAAAAATCGAGCCGTTTCTCCGTCTGATCCGACAACTGGCCAGACAGAGCAATTGGATAATTTGATCCAGACTGATGCTTCTATTTTCCCTGGTAATAGTGGTGGTCCACTGGTTAATTTACAGGGTAAAGTGGTTGGAATAAATACCGCCAAGGGTCAGGATCAGGGATTGGGTTTTGCTATCCCGATAAATTCGATCAAAAATGCGCTTGAATCAGTAAAGAGCTCGGGTAAGATCGTTCGCCCAATGCTCGGTGTGAGTTTTGTACCTGTGACGAGTCAGCTGGCAAAAAATTATAATCTACCGGTTGATTATGGTGCACTTATCTATGCTCCTTCGGGCCAACAGGCTGTTGCGCCTGACAGTCCGGCTGCAAAAGCCGGTTTGCAGATGGGGGATGTGATTATTGAAGTGAATGGCGATCGGATTGATCAAAATAATTCTTTGAGATCGTTACTCGGTAAATATCAGCCAAATGATGAGATAAAATTGAAATTGATGAGAGATCGTAAAGAGAAGATTTTGACGGTGAAATTGGCAGAAATGAAGTGAGAGCAGCTGACCACCGCCGGTTGGCGGGGTCCCGCTGCGGCGGGATAAGTTGGTAAGTTAAAAAAAATGACCTCGCGATGAGGTCATTTTTTATTGTGAAATTATAGGTTTATTTGGGCGAATCTTGTTGTGCCTTCTAGATCAGGATGGAAGATGATTTGACTGGTTGGCCAGTATTTTTGTGCTAGATTTTTGATTGCTTCGGTTTGGGTGGGCCAGATCTCGAGGAAAATTACGCCCTTTGGCTTGATTTTAGATCGGGCTTGTTTTAGAAGTTTATTGATAAGATCGAGGCCGTCGGGACCGGAAAAGAGGGCGTTGTATGGTTCAAAGTCTTTGACGGTAGAGTCGATCTGGTTTTGGATATTTTCTGGGATATATGGGAGATTGGCGATGATGATATCTAGGGAATTATCATTGAAAGGGGATAGAAGATCGCCTTTTATGAGAGTGATTTGATTAGTTGTTTGACTGGCTGGATCTTTGATGTCGTCTATTGAAAGAGAACCGATCCCTCCACTAAGGTCGGGATGACATTCCTTGAGAAGATAGTCGATATTTTTTTGTGCTTGTTTTAAGGTTTGGGTGTATTTGTCGGTGGCGGTGATATTTAGATCTGGAAATTTGCTTGCCAAGGCAATTGAGATGGCTCCGGAGCCGGTACCTACTTCAATAATTTTCAATTTAAAATTTTCAATTTTCAAACATGAAAGGTAATTAGTAATTAAATCTACCAAGATCTCGGTTTCGGGGCGAGGGATGAGGGTGTGTTTGTTGACTTGGATTTTATGATTACAAAATATTACTTCACCTGTAATATAGGCGAAAGGTTCGTGGGTGGAGCGGCGATGAATAGACTTTTGAAATTTTTTAGTTTGTACTACAGGAATTATGGTTTGAGGATCGAGAAGAAGGGGATTTTTTTCCAGGATAAACTCGGCAAGGAGATTGGCTTCTCTTTGAGGGTTTGGGATATTGGCGGATTTTAGTTCTTTTGTTCCCCAAGACAGGAGATTAGATAGTGTAGTTTTCATAGATGCCAATTTGATCTTTTAGATCTTCAGAGGTTAATTGATCGACGATCGGGTCGAGCTCGCCTTCGAGGATTTTTTCAATTTTATACCATGATTGGTTGATGCGGTGGTCGGTGATACGATCTTGAGGGAAGTTGTAGGTGCGAATTTTCTCGGAGCGATCACCTGATCCGATCATTAATCGGCGGGCGTTGCCTGTCTCGTTTTCCTGCTGGTTTTGTCTTTCAGATAAGAGGCGAGAACGTAAAACGTCCATGGCTTTGGCTTTGTTTTTGAGTTGAGAGCGTTCATCTTGGCAGGTAACAACGATGCCAGTTGGAAGGTGGGTGATGCGGACAGCGGAGTCTGTTGTATTAACTCCTTGGCCGCCTTTTCCCGAGGCGCGGTAAACGTCGATGCGGATATCTTCGGTTCTGACTTCTACGTCGAGTTCGTCGGCTTTGGGCATGACAACGACTGAAGCGGCTGAGGTGTGGATGCGGCCGGATTTTTCAGTTTTTGGAATGCGCTGCACACGGTGAACGCCGCCTTCGTAACGAAGGTATTGATAAACATTTTGACCGCTGATTTCGGCGACAATAGATCTGATGCCGCCAAGTTCGCTTTGATTGGAATCAAGTATTTGCATTTTCCAGCGCTTTCTTTCGGCTAATCTAGAGTACATGCGGAAGAGTTCGCCTGCGAAAAGCTCGGCTTCATTTCCGCCGGTACCGGAGCGGACTTCTAAAATAACGTTTTTTTGATTGATAGGGTTGATGGCGTCGAGTTCTTTTTGGAGTCGCTCGATTTCTTCTTTTGCCAAAAGACGAAGCTCGCGGTCTTCGGTGGAGGAGAAAAGCTGCTTGGCTTCCTCGAGTTGTTTTTGTATTTCTTTTAAATCGTTCATAACAATGATAATTGTAACAGAAAAGTGAGGAAAAATCAATCCTAGCGAAGCTAGTAAGCTGATAAGCTGGTAAGCTGGTAAGCAATAAGCCCCGAAGGGGCCCCGTTGGGGCTAGTAATATTTAAGTAACTCAAAACCTGCCTGCCGGCAGGTTTATCTGGTGGAATGCAGGCTAAAACTTGGGATTTGTTTTTTTGTATTTTTAAATTTTGGTCATTTGACACTGGTTTGACATTTGAAATTTGAAATTTGGATTTTTATTGTCATTGCTCTTGCAAGAAATTTTTTCTTGTGGTAAAATCTAGTTGTTAGAAAAATTTAGATTACTTATGTTTGCCGGCTTGATTCGGCATTTAATTAATTGTAAAAAATGGAGATGATGTGAAAAAAGATATACACCCAAAATATTATGAAACCAAGGTAACTTGCGGTTGTGGCAATAAATTTACCGTAGGTTCGACTGTGGAAGTTTTACAGATTGAAATTTGTAATGCTTGCCATCCTTTTTATACTGGAACTTCTAAATTAATCGATACTGCAGGTAGAGTCGATAGGTTTAAAGCTCGTTTGGGAAAAAAATCTGATGTTGAAGAAACACCAAAAGTAAAAAAACAGGATAAAAAAGAAGATAAAGACATCTCGACTTCGCTCGATGTAAAGGAGAATGTATAATGATTGAATTACCTACTTTAAAAGAATTATTGGAAGCTGGCGCTCATTTCGGACATAAAAAAGAGCGTTCATATCCTAAATCACGTCAATATACTTACATGATCAAGGATCAAATTTATGTTATCAATTTGGAAAAAACACAGGAATTGCTAGCTGAGGCTTTGAAATATATTGATAAAATCGCTTCTGAAGGTAAGACTTTGATGATTGTCGGGACAAAGAGACAGGCTCAAGATATTATCATCAATCATGCAAAAAAAGCAGACATGCCATATGTCAGCTATCGATGGCTGGGTGGAATGTTGACCAATTTTGAGACAATTAAAAAACGCATTAAATTTA
>VFKW01000101.1 GCA_009885355.1 Candidatus Berkelbacteria bacterium | reverse complement strand
TGGCGGCGGGGCACACGCCCGATTCCGCTTCGTTCTCGCCGCCCGGCTCCCGGCCGCAATTTTTATAGTCCCAGCAGTTCTGTTTCATGTGTTCCCCCGCCCCGCGTTCGCCGTTGTTGCGTATCGGATATTTTCCCGACCGGCAAACACTTCCGCCGCGCCGCAGCCGCTCAGTGTTGTTTTCTTAACGTCATTTCAATCATTTGTCCGGGGATGAAACGCGCCGCCGCCATCGCGCGGCGTTTCAATCCTTAAGCAGTTTAACCCCGTTTGCTATTAAATCAAGATATATTTTAAATCACTACTGTCCGGTCAAATATCCCAGAAACAAAGCTGTTTTTTTGGATTGACATGGTTGCTGATAAGCGATGTGTCTGAAAAGGCTTGTAAAATGGGTGTTTTTTCAAAAAGCGTGACGCTCAAAATTTGTAGAATTGTGTAGAGGCTCTGATCAAGATTCTGCCGCTTCTTGATGATCGCCACAAGGACATAAACAGATATGGCAACCCAGACCTGAGTTTTTACGGCGTTTTCTGAAGTGCCGTAGAAAGCCTTGATCCGCAAGTGTTGTTTGATCCATTTGAAAAACAATTCTACTCGCCATCGGCATTTGTATAGCTTCGCTATAGCCAGAGCCGGTTGGATGAAATTGTTGGACAGAAAAACGAATTCCTTGTTTGTCTCAGCGTCGAAATAGCAGACGCGGCGCAGCGCTTCAGGATAGTCTTTTCTCGCATAGAATCCTTTTAGAATAATTGTCTGGTCGCAACGCAGCCCCGTTGATTTATCGACCGGTCGAGAGTAACGGCGGCCGAACTGGAAGTTCTTCTTGGCTCGGGTCACGAAAAATGCCGAAGACAACTGAATCGCGTAGAGGCGGGAGAAATCCAGATAGCCGCGGTCCATGATGTAAAACGCCCCGGGTTCGAATGCGAGTTGATCGAGAATGTTGACATCGTGAATATTGCCGGGGGTAACAATAACCACAGAGGGGAAACACCCCCGCAAATCCAGAAGTGTGTGGAGTTTGATCGCGCCTTTGCGTTTGCGAAATTCCGCCCATGGAAAAAGAGACAGGCATAAGTCTATGGTGGTGGAGTCCAGCGCGTATGCCGCCTGCTTCAGTTCTATTCCGAATTCTTCCCCTGCGTACAGTGTCCTGGCTTGCCCGATAAGCGCTTGCGCGAAGTCGGCGAAGATTCTCCAGTCTCTGCTTTCGTTGGCGTCGGCCAACGTGCTTCGGGAAACATTTCCTCTGATGCCCGCATGATAGAGTTTTGGCTTCAAAGCGTTTAGGCATGTCTCGATATCCCGAAGGCTTTCTCGATATGTCAATTGGGCAAACGCCATAGTGAGAAATTGATCGTAGCAACTGAAACTCCTTACCCGATTGTTTCCTCGATAACGCTCGACGCATTTGTCGAATTCGTGCTTTGGAAGCCAATCCATTAACTGTGAAAATATCGTTCGCCCTTCGTTCATTGTAGATTCCCTCCTGTTCCAATCTTAGGCGGGAAATCGAGGAAAAATGAAATTTTAGTTTGAAATCGAAAAACCTCGTTTTCGTGAAAAACTCTTTGCTTTATTGTGTTTTTTGCTTGTCAGGAATTTCTTAACCGGACAGTAGTGATATAAAATAGTAAATAACTTCCTCATTACATGGCAACAGCGGCTGGCATTTGATCCCATGTGAGACCATCAAGAACGCGCCCGGCTTTTTTCTTGTTGAAACCGCCCCACTGCTTAAAGAAAAAAGCGACATCCGCCCGTATGCATTGGTCCCTGATATCTGCGACCCAATCGCTTGACATCGGTCTGGCGCCAGGGCCGGATTCGCCGCCGACAATGACCCAGTCTATCCCCTTAAGGTCCAAAGTT
>VFKW01000089.1 GCA_009885355.1 Candidatus Berkelbacteria bacterium | reverse complement strand
ACTTATATTATACCTTATGGACAGGTTTACGACAAGTGGAAAAGTAAAGGGTTTTTCAACGGGCTCTTATCCACATATTGACAGTTCGGGAAATGTTCGGTACGATAAATGCATGATATCCTAACTACCAACTACTAACTACTAACTACTATATAAATTGGAGGTTTTTATGCTTACCAAACGCCAATCAGAAATTTTTGACTACATCAAAGATTTTATTTTAAAACACGACTACGCCCCGAGCTATCGGGAGATTGCCGAGCATTTCAATTTAGCCTCCATCGCCACTGTCGCCGAACATATCGAATCCCTCAAAGAAAAAGAATACCTCCGCGGCGACCTTTCCGGCGCCCGCTCACTACAGCTTTCCCCTCAATGGGACAATGAAACTTTTAATATTCCACTCATGGGCTCCATCGCCGCCGGCTCTCCGATCGAAGCTATAAGAACCAAAGAAACCATCGACATCCCTCGCGACATGATGGGCCCGCACATTTTTGCGCTCAAGGTCAGGGGAGACTCCATGATCGACGATGGCATTCTCGACGGTGACTATGTCATCATCGAAAACACCACCAATCCAAAAAACGGCGACATCGTCGTAGCTCTGCTCGACAATGACAACGTCACCCTAAAGCGGTATTACAAAGAAAAAGACCACATCCGCCTCCAACCAGCCAACTCAAAATACAACCCCATCAGAGTAAAAAAAGTAACAGTCCAAGGCAAAGTAAAAGGCGTAATACGAAAGTTTAGATAACCCAATTTTGTCATTCCGACCATAGTGGAGAGCCTGCCCTATTAGCCTTTAGCCCCGGGCTTGATCCGGGGGATAGCCGAATGGGAATCGTCTCTCATCACCGTCATTCCGGACAGAATGGGATTCTAGATCCGGAATCTACTAATAAAAGGATAATCATGAAACTATTTTTATCCTCTGCCGGCATCCAGCCGGAAACAAAACAAGCTTTTTTAGACCTTATTGAAAAAGATCCAAAAGACTGCAAAGTGGCTTTCATTCCGACTGGCGCAGACCCACAAGAAAAAAAACAACACGTCCAACGAACAATCGATCAAATAGAAGATCTTGGAATGTCATTGTTTAAGGTCGATTTAAAAATCGAAAACGAGCAATCACTTTACGAAAAATTATCCCCAGCCGATGCCATTTGCGTTAACGGTGGCAATACTTTTTATCTATTAGACTGGGTCAAAAAGAGTGGCTTTGATAAAGTTGCCAAAAGACTGCTCAATGAAGGAAAAATTTATTTTGGTATCAGCGCTGGTAGCTATATTGCTTGTCCTACCATCGAAGTCTCCAATTGGAGAAACCATGATAATAACACAATCGATCTTAAAGATTTATCTGCTATGAATCTTGTCGATTTTCTTATGTTTGTGCACTATTCGCAAGAATGGATAGAAACCGTCGAAGATGGTTACAAGACGACCCAATTACCAGTGGTAGTTCTCACAGACAAACAAGCCATCGTCGTAAATGGCGATAAAATCTCTCTAGCCGGCCCACAAGAGGTTTTAACTTTCAATAATTTTAAATTATCCCAATAAAACCGTGCTCAATCCCTTTACATTTCACTCAAAAGATGATTTAATCAAATGGAATTCGCAGCATCATTTCCAAAAGGAGGCTTCGTAGCATGCCACAAGATCCCGATGCAGCAAGTCAAACAACCACCACGCTAAACAACATCCCAGTAGTAGTGTTCGCCGGCAGCAGCACGAAAGACCGCAAAAAGTGGAGCAGTGATCCAAATTACGAAGGAAAAGCCCATGTTCCCATCGCCGGACAGCCAATGATGCAATGGGTTGTCGATGTCATCAATGACACCAACTTGACAATAAAAATCATCATCGGAGAATGGATCCGTAGGGATAAAGTAGAAAAAGCCTGCTTATTCCTCAAAGGCGCCGACAAGCTCACTGACAACATCTGGAAGGTGATTGATTATCTAGGTCACAAAGACAAAAAAACGCTTTTTGTCAGCTGCGACATTCCTGCTATGACCAGATCAGGACTTAGAGATTTCACCACTCGTGCAATCATTGCCGATGTCGATGTCGCCATTCCGTTCATTTCAGCCAGCAAATGTCAAAAGGCATTTCCAGGCTCACGCTCAACCAGCTTCTGGGTGAGCGGACAAAAAGTAACTATGGGCAATGTCATGCTGGTGCGCCCTCAAGCATTACTTGACAGTAAAAACTTGATCGAAGGGGCCATTGCCAATAAAAAGAATGTCAAAGCTTTAGCAAGCATGGCAGGCTTCGTCTTCATCGCAAGATTTCTCTTGGCCCAAATCACATTCGGTTCTTGCCTGTCTTTTAAAGACATCGAGCAGCTAATCGCTCGCCAATTCAATATCCAAGTCAAAGCCATCATTTCTCACGACCCCGGCCTTGGCCTAGATGGAGATAGTCCAGAAACATGCCGAATCCTCAGTGATCATCTTGAAAGAACGGTGCAATAGTTCCACCATAAGCCCTCACCAGGGCTTATTTTTTATACTATAATTATGATAAGATAAAATAGCTATACTAAATACCAAAGGAATATATATGACCAATGAGCACAAAATAATCGCCATTTTAATTTTTATAATTATCATTCTTTTTTTCCTTTGGCGTAAATCGTCCGAACGTCTCTCTGACGTCAAATTCCAAAAACAATCCCTCTCCACCAAATACGGCAAAATGAGTGAACAATTCATGCCATTTTTAGACCATTACCCCTACGACCCGCAAAACTTCCGCTTCCTAGGCAGCCCGATTGACGGCGTCCAATTTGAAGAAGATAAAATCATCCTAGTAGAATTCAAAACAGGTACCAGCCGCCTCTCCCAAAAACAACAAAACATAAAAAACCTAGTAGAATCAAGAAGAATATATTTTGAGCAAATAAATATTAAGTGAAAACAATTTAAAATTTAAAATTTTCAATTTAAAACAAATTTCTAATATAAAATAAAAATACACAAAACAAAAACGAAAATGGTTTTGACAGCTTATTATGTCGAACTCAATCCTTATTCTCCTTAATTCATTATTTAATAATCCAATTTCAATAATCAGCCAATTACACCGAACGATACCTGGATAAAAAAGTTGTCTCTTTTGTGCAGTCGCACATTTTTGACAACTTTTTACTATCCAAACATGAATCTACTGTTTATATAAATACTCTTTTAACCAACCTCTTTCCAATAATTGCCATGATTAGACAAATATTTATCGCTACAAAATAAACCGGAAAAGCATAAGATGTGGGCGTCCATGTTTTTATAGCAAAAAAGCTTGTGATATTGCTAAATAATCCGCCAAAAAAAGGAGTTACTCTTTCTGTATCCGGATGATTCCATGATTTCACCAGTGTCGGAATTGCCGCAAAACCATCACTTAATATACAAAACCCAATTGCGACCAATGGCTGCTTTGTAATATACCAAAGCACAAGCGCAATGATCGAAAAAGCTCCACAAAGATAATCAAAAGTTTCCAGCTTCCAGTAAGATTTCGGATTCACAAAGGACGATAAAAATACCAATAATGGACCAAATCCCGCCATAAATACAGGAATTGCGGCCAGCCTGACCCCATCAGAAAAAGCAGCTGCCGTCCCGACAATCGGTGCGATCGCCCAAAGCAGCCAGGTTACTCTATTAGGCCTAATATCACCCTTAATCGTTCCTCTAATATAGGCTACTGTACCAATAAGCTGAGCTGTCACCCCTAAAAATACTAAATATTGCAACATAACAAAAACCACCTCTATATAAATATACCATAAAAAAACAAAAAACGAATTCTCCACTTTAAAAACCCGAAGATCAACCCGAAGGCCGGCCTTTTCTGGTTCTCGGGTTCTTTCCCTCTTTTCCAGGAAGTCAAAATATAGCATTCTATCCAAATAGAAGCCTCGTCGACAGGATGGAATCCTAGTCGATCGTAGGAGTGTCTATTTAGGAAGAATGATATATTTTGACGGGCTTGGAAAAGTCGTGAGGGGTAGGGGTTGTTAGGGGTCTAGGGGCGTCATCGAAATGAGCCCCTGATCCCTAACCCACAAATCTGCAGTATTCACTGCAAAAGAAAAATAATTTTTTAAATTGAAAATTTTAAATTTTAAATTGATAATATATATATTGTACATTGAAAATTATCCGATATTAGCCTATAATCATCTTGAAAGGCGGTCATATGAAAAAACTATCAATTAAATTAATAATCCCTATTCTCATCATCCTCGCCCTCGCATGGTTCTTCCGTCCATTTTTCCATCCATTTTTTATGTCATTTGTCATAAGCCCGCTCAAATTTATATTAATTATCTTTATTGCCCTCGGCATTTGGTCGCTGGTCAAAAAAGCCGGCAAGATCAAAATCGTCCAAACCGGACAGGGCAGCTACGGATTCAAATCCGCCAACCACATCCCTGGCTTGTCGGTCGCCAGCTACGTCATTCTTTTTATAGTTATCATTTTTGGCCTCGCCATCGAGAGCGAAGCTCGCGCTTACCTCACTTCCAAGCAGGTTACTTTTGAATCTCGCCAAGATCTCCCTGAATTCAATAAAATCCGCCTTACTCCAAAACCGGTTGCCACTCGCTATGCCGCCGACTCGTTTCAATCCCCTCAAGAGACTCTAGCTGATTCCCAAATCGCCCTTGTTGATGGAAAACTCGTCCGCGTCTTTCCTCGCGTTCCAGATGGCGGTTTACTCTATTTTATAAATAAAATGTCCGGTTTTGTCACTGTCGAAGTCGACACGCTGGATCGCAAAGTCAACATTCAAAACCAGGAATTCAAATATTCCGACCACATCGGCATCACCGACAATCTCTATTTTCAGCTTTTAAAGAAAAAATATTTTGTCTCCTATTCTGCCGAACCGATCTATCTCAAAGACAATAACAATAAATGGATCACCGTCGTCCCGTATATGTCCTACAAAAAATTCCCATTTCGCGTTCCATATTGGGCAGGGGTTATGATCGTCAAATCCGACGGCACTATTACTGACTATACTCCCGAAGCCGCCCAAAAATTAACTTATCTCAAAGGCAATCGCCTTTATCCAAAAGAATTGACCAACTATTATACCGCCGCTTATTCCTACAAAGGTGGTCTGATAAACAAATGGTTACTTCATAAAAACCAGATCGAGATCGTCAGTCTTCCAGGCGAGGAAACCATTATCCATGCTTCCACAAAAGAAGGCTTCAAGCAAATAGTCGTCGCCGAACCTTATGGACGCTCTTATGGTGTTTACAAAATCTTCATCATCGACGCCACTACCGGCAAACGCGAAATTATCTCCTACGACCAAAATTCCCAGCTTACCGGCCCCATCTCCGCCGCCGACTATATCAAGAGAGCCTTCCCGACCTACAACTGGACCAACTTCCAGCTTTCCGAACCTCGTCCGGTCAAGGTCAATGGCGATCTAAATTGGCTCCTCTCCATCATCCCAAATGACTCCGCCGGCATCGCCACCACTGTCTTACTCGACGCCAAAACCAACAAAGTAGTCGAAGTAAAAACAGAAAATGAATTACAATTATTATTAAGTGGTCATTCTGAGGCCGCAGTCGAAGAATCTAGGTCGTCAGACCGCACCCAAACTCCCCCAACTACAAACTCCCAACTCCCAGCTGCTAAAAATGCTCAAATCCAGCAAAAAATCGACACCATCCAATCCCAGCTAGATGAACTAAAAAACTTGGTCAAATAGAAAACAGCCACCTCTAAAAGCCCCTCAGGATTGACCCCGAGGGGCTTTTATGATATAAATAACCTGCATTTGTACCTATCAAAATCAATATTCTGAAAGGAAAACTACTGTTATGCCAGAAAAGAAAGGAATGACTTATGCAGATGCCGGTGTTAATATCGGGGCTGCGATGACTGCACTTGATCTGATCAAAAGACAGTGCAGCAAAACCCACGATGGCTTTGTTGCGTCTGGAATTGGTCTGTTCGGCTCAGCACTTGATTTGAGCCTCCTGCTTCAGCATTCAAACATGAGCCATCCGTACCTGATCCAATCAATCGATGGGCCCGGAACTGTTCCGCTCCTTGCCAAACAAGTCATGGAGCAGAGAGGTGATTACCTCAAATGCTATAAGGATATCGGTTACAGCGTGGCAATGCATTGTTTTTGTGACATTGCTACTTGCGGCGCAAGGCCGATCACGCTTTTGGATAATATCGGTTCCACCGACATGGAGGCGCTAATCTACGAAGCGATTATTTCCGGAATGGCAGAGGCCTGTCTCGAACTCGAGTGCCGCCTAGTCGGCGGTGAGAGTGCTCAACTTCCTGGAGTGATCATGCCGGGAGCTTATGATTTCTGTGCCTGCGTCACCGGATTGGTTGATTTTTCTCAACATATCAATCCGCTGAAAAAGATTTACCAAGGTGATTTCATAGTCGGTATAGGATCAAACGGTTTGCTTCTCAACGGATGGTCGCTGGCACGCAAGATCATGGATAAAACCAATATAAAGGCGACCGATTATATCGATTTCAGCGGGAAGTCTTTCGCCAATACGTTCATCACCCGCGAGCCGAGCTATCCAAAGATCGTGAATCACTTCCTTAATACCGGTCTGAATGTTCACGGTTACAGCCATATAACCGGTGGCGGTCTGTATGACAATATTGAACGAATCTTGCCTGAAAATTGTCGTGCCATGATTGACACTCGCACCTGGCCAATGCCACAAGCATTCGATTGGCTCGTCAAAAACGGCGAGGTCGAGCTGAAAGAGGCTTATCACACCTGGAATATGGGTATCGGCTATGTCGCGATACTTGAACCTGACTTGGCCGAGAAAGCCGTAGACATTATTCGAGAATGTTTCGGACTTGATGCTTGGGTCATCGGCGAAATCGTCGAAGGCCAGCGCGGTGTCGAAATCGATTTCCACTAATCTATCGATCTTATGGAGGCCCCCCGGCCTCCTTTTTTAATATAAAAAAAGCGGTTAACCAGTAACCGCTGTTGACATTATCGACCGACTTTTTGAAGAGCCAGCTTCAAACTTATCTTCATCCCATCTTTCAATCCTTCCATCATAATGTCGCGATCCGCGAAATTAGATGGATTTAGAGATTCACCATAGACCACCGCAACTTTGAGAAGTGGCCAGATACCCCATTTATAGGCAATGCCAACCGGATAGATCGGTGCTTTGCTAATGTGAGAGATAAAAGCTACCCCCTCATTTAGAGTTCCTACCGAGTTGGTAGGATTTCGCCTTGTGCCCTCGGGGAATACCGCTATACTATCACCGTCTTGAAGATAGCGGATAGCAAGTCGAACCGCACTCATGTCGGATTTGCCGCGTTTGACCGCAAACGAGCCGACCTTTGTCATCCAAGTCCCCAAAATTGGTTTCTTAAACAACTCTTCTTTTGCCATAAAACGCAGATACCTCAGGGTGGAAGCACCCAAAACTGGAATGTCCAAGAAACTGGAGTGTTTTGCAGCGATAATGAATCCGATATCCTTTGGCAAAGGATATGCAAAGTACACCTCTAGTTTAATGAACAATCGCATGGAACGACTAAATCGATCGCACCATAATCTGTAGTATTTCTCTTGGTCCATTCATCCGACCCTCCTTCCAACAAAATAGTAATATCAGATTTGCCCAATTATAACAAATTTCCCCAAATCACAAAACATAACTCCTGAATTCATCTGAAATTATCTGGTCGAGTCCTTTAATATCACTCACCAACCACACCAACTAGCACCAACTAATATCAATCAACATCAACTAAAAAGTCTTCCAAGGGTCTCTGGTAATCATTATTTGGTATTTAAGAAGCCTAGGCTTCTTAAATACCAAATAAATAAAATAGCGACTATTCTTCATCGTTCAACCCGAAACTCTTTTCCATTGATTTTTGATTTGGTAAATGATCGGTAGTCAAATACATTATATAAGGGGACAACCTCAAGTTCTGAGCGGCTATTGCGATTTCTTCTTTACATTCCCAAGGAATAACCCACGTGCTTTTTTGAATTGCGGTAAACCCTAATTTTTTCAAAATCAGACGAAAATAATCCCTTTCCTTCTTGTCGGTATTTGGAATATCATAAATCACCACTCGCCAAATTCCATCCCATTCAAAATGTTCGATCACAAGATCATCAGTCATAGATCTTCTCTGAATCTCTTCACCCCTGGGGCTTAAGACGATTTTTTCACCCCCTAAGATAATTAAACCTTTCTCTTCTAATTTTTTGAACGCTTTTTCCCGTCGGCGCTTATTTGTTAAAAATGGCTTTATCGCAAGCGGCAAATTTGGAATTGCAAAAGAAGCAGTAAAAAAAATACCAATCCCAATCATTTTCAGTAGCTCTTTTTCATTTTTTCCGACCCGAAATGATTTTGCAATGTGTTTTACTTTCATAGTTCTCTCCTATAAAAAGATAAATAATATATTCAAGCCTACTTAAGTATACACAGTATGCAACAATTTTGGAATTTAACAAGCCTACGCGGACTAAATTCAGGTAGGTTGATTGTATGTTGATTATTTATACCTCTGTAATAATCTTTTCTTGAATAACTTGTCATATCTGTTACAATAAACCTGATATAGTAATAGTACAAAATAGAATAACAGTACAAGGGTATTTAAAAATTATTGATATAACTGACAAAGTCATTCTTTTGAAAGTATTAAAAGACCCGGCGCTCAGCACACCGATTAGGTAGTTTATTTATCAAATGGGAATTTATCATTTCATGGTTAAAATAGTAAATTATAGGATAATATATGACAAAAACCCCTCGCCTTATGTTAATCGATGGCAATGCCCTGATCCACCGCGCTTTTCATGCCATCCCTCCTCTCACCACCAAATCCGGTGAGCTGGTTAATGCTGTCTATGGCTTCACCATGATCCTGTTAAAGGCCATCAAGGACCTCGAGCCGGATTATTGCGCCGTCTCCTTTGATCTGCCCGCGCCCACCTTTCGCCACGAGGTTTACAAAGAATACAAAGCCAATCGCGTCAAAGCCGATCAGGGACTCTACGACCAAATCCCTCGCATCAAAGAAATGGTCCAAGTTCTAAATCTTCCCATCTACGAACAAGCCGGATTCGAAGCTGACGACATCATCGGTACCCTGACGACCCAAGCCACGAGCAAAAACATCGAAACTGTCATTGTCACCGGCGATCTCGATACTTTGCAGCTCGTCAACGGTTTATCCAAGGTTTACACCATGCGCAAAGGTTTTTCCGACACTGTTATTTATGATATCGCAGCCGTCAATGACCGCTATGGCCTGACCCCTGAACAATTTATCGATTACAAATCCCTGCGGGGGGATTCTTCCGACAATATCCCCGGCATCCCGGGCATTGGGGAAAAAGGCGCCACCACCCTATTACAAAAATATGACACCATCGAAGGCATCTTGTCTCATCTTGAAGAATTACCAGATCGCACCAGAATTGCCCTCGAAGAAAACAAAGATCGCCTGGTTCTAAATAAACACCTCGTTACCATCGTTCGCGATGTGCCGATCGAACTTCACCTTACTCCTTGTATGGTCGAGGATTATAACCGCGAGAAAGCCATCAGGCTCTTCCAGGAGCTAGAATTCAACTCTTTGCTACCCAAACTACCAAAATCCACCGCCCCCGCTGCCAAGCCCACTCAAACCAGCAACCAAATGGACCTCTTCGCCACTCCCTCGCCGCATCCTTCCCCCTTGCCGCAGCCGTCCTCCCTAGCTACTAACTACCAACTACCAGCTACTCTCTTCAGTGCTCACTTAATTACAAAAAAAGAAGACCTCCAAAGTCTACTCAGCAAGCTAGATCAAGCCACTAACATTGTCATCGACACCGAGCAAGATTACCTCCACGGTAACCTGATCGGCATTTCCTTGGCCATCGACGATCAAGAAGCCTACTATATCCCCATGAACCATAAAAATTGTGGCACCATCAAATGCCTCGAGTTAAAATATATCATCGAAACCTTAAAGCCGGTCCTTGAAAACGAGAAAATCCCCAAAATCGGCCACAATATCAAATATGACTACACTAATTTAAGAAAATATGGCATTATTCTAAATCCAGTCCATTTCGACACCATGATCGCCTCCTATATTCTCAATCCCGGCTCTCGCAGTCACAGTCTCGACGCTGCCAGTTTTGTCGAGCTCGGCATCGAGAAAATCCCACTTTCTTCCCTCATCGGCGACAACAAAAAGGGGAGTGTGGCTGATGCTCCTCTCGAGCAAGTCGGTCTATATTCTGCCGAAGACGCCCATTGCACCTACAGACTCTGGCAAAAATACGCCCCCGAGATCGAAAAACACCATTTTGAAAAACTATTTTATGACCTCGAAATGCCCTTGGTTAAAATCCTCGCCGATATGGAAATAACCGGCATTATGATTGATGTTGACTATTTGGCCAATTTGCAAAAAACCCTTCGTACTCGTCTGGGCGAGCTAGAGCAGGGGATTTATGTCGATTGCGGTATGACCTTTAATATTGCTTCCCCGAAACAACTTTCGGACGTTCTTTTTAATACCCTGAAATTACCAACTGCCGAGATCAAAAAAGGCAAAACCGGCGGCCTTTCCACCGCCGTCGACGCCTTGGAAAAATTGAAAGGCACACATCCGGTTATTGCCAAAATCATGCAATACCGTGAATTAGCCAAGCTATTAAATACCTATATCGAGACTTTACCTTTAATGGCCGATCCTCGTGGCCGCATTCACACTAGTTTCAACCAAACCATCACCTCCACCGGTCGCCTCTCCTCGTCAGATCCGAACCTGCAAAATATCCCGACAAAAACCGAGCTCGGCCAGGAAATCCGCCGCGCCTTTGTCGCCCGTCCTGGCTATCAGCTCGTCGCCGCCGACTATTCTCAGATCGAGCTGCGCGTCATGGCTCATATGGCCAAAGACAAAAACATGATTAATGCTTTCAATGACGGCCGCGACATCCACGCCGAAACCTCAAAAAGCCTCAATATTGACCGCCGTATGGCCAAAGTCGTCAATTTCTCCATCATTTATGGCACCAGCGCCTATGGGTTGGCTCGAGCTTTAGAAATCGACATTCACACTGCCAAAACCTTGATTGACCAATATTTTGCGACCTATTCAGGAGTAAAGCAATATATGGATGATACCGTCGCCTTTGCCAAAAAAGAAGGCTACGTCGAGACCCTTTTTGGCCGCAAAAGATATATTCCTGAGATTTATTCCACCAGCCCCATGGTTCGCAACTCTGCCGAACGCGCCGCCATCAACATGCCGATCCAAGGAAGTGCCGCTGACATTATGAAACTAGCCATGATCGATGTCGATAAATACATCAAAACCGAGCCCAATACCGAGGTTCTCCTCCAGGTTCACGATGAACTCATCATCGAAACCCCCGAGGGTCAAGTCGACCAAATCGCTCAAAATATGAAAAAGATCATGGAATCCGCCGCCAAACTCGACGTTCCCCTGATCGTCGACATAGAATCCGGCCCCAACTGGGCCGACCTCACCAGTAAGTATTAAGTATAAAGTATTAAGTATCAAGGGCGTGCCCGCCAAGTATTGCAATCGCTGCTTCCCCTGTCCGTCATTCCGGGCCCTAACTACCGGCAGGCAGGTTGACCTGAAATCTATCATCTCCTCGTTCCCGTAGACCAAGCTTTAGCTTACAATCAACAGACTAAAGTCTGCGCTACACTCGTTCCAGTAGCCCAAGCTTTAGGTTGCCTCCCTCCGCTTAATTCTTATTGCTTATCAGCTTATCCCGCCGCAGCGGGAACCTGCCAACCGGCGGCGGCTAGCTTATCTTTTTATATCAAAAATGGGAGAGTAGGCTATTCGCCTCTCTCCCGCCCAAATCATTTTTGGACTTATTAGTATTTCCTCCTTTTAGCGTAACGATATTTTCCCCTCTGAGTTCTTTCGTATAACGGCAGAATTTTATCTTCCTCCTCTCCCCAGGTCGCGAGCGGTCCGTCGCTAAAGACTATTTTGCTCGGCCAAGAAACGTTTGGTTCGAAAACATCATGCCGGTTGATTATCCCTCTTTTTAAAACCTTGCTTATTGTTGCACCTATTCTTATTCCAAGTGACATTTATCTCACCTCATGTACCTGTAGAATTGATCACAAATACATTTTAGTCCCAAAAAACAACCTTATCAATGGAATATATGACAAATAAAAAAAGGGAGCAAATTTCGCTCCCCGACATCCTTTTTCAAATAGCTATTTTACTAGTCACTCTCAGCAATCCAATCAATCGCAGTCGGCAAAATGCCGGCAATCATAATTGCTGCGAGTGCTCCATAAAGCAGGATCTTCCCAACTGCCCAATCCAGTCTCTTCAGCATGTTCATCGGCTTTCTTCTCTCAGGATTTTCGATCAATTCAATTACTTCAAACAGTATTGGGCATATAATTAACATAAATAATGCCCAAGCCGGAATCAATAACACCCAAACAGT
>VFKW01000156.1 GCA_009885355.1 Candidatus Berkelbacteria bacterium | reverse complement strand
GCTTGACTCAGACACTTAGTTTTCACGTGATAAGAAGAATACTTTTTCTACTTTCTGCAGAAGCAGAGGACCATTTTTCCGCATATACTATTAAATATTGATATTAAAGGAATTAATTATGGAGCAGAGGTTTAAATTACAATCTAAATATCAGCCGGCTGGGGATCAGATATTAGCGATTGAAAAGTTGACTGATGGGTTGGCTAAAAATATGCGGATGCAGACTCTTTTGGGGGTGACTGGTTCGGGGAAGACTTTTACTATTGCCAATGTGATCAATAATGTGCAAAGACCGACTTTAGTGATTGCGCATAACAAGACTTTGGCGGCGCAGCTTTGCCAGGAGTTTCGGGAATTTTTTCCTGATAATGCGGTGGAGTATTTTGTATCTTATTATGATTATTATCAACCTGAGGCTTATTTGCCGACTTCGGACACGTTTATTGAAAAAGAGGCACAGATTAACCAGGAGATTGATCGATTGCGTCACGCGACGACTCAGGCGCTTTTGACGCGCAAAGATGTGATCATCGTGGCGTCGGTTTCCTGTATCTATGGTGTCGGATCGCCGGATGCGTATAAAAATATTGTTATTTTGTTAAATAAAGATGAAGAATTTGGGCGTGAAAATCTGATAAAAAGACTGGTTGAATTGCAATTTACTCGAAATGAAATGGGATTGGTACGTGGGAATTTTAGGGCCAAAGGGGACGTTGTTGAAATAATGCCGGCAAACCAAGAAATAATTTTTCGAATTGAATTTTGGGGGGATAAAATCGATCGTATAAGTGTACGAGATTATGTCACCGGACGGGAAAAAGAGGAAGTCAAATATATTATGATTTTCCCAGCTAGGCATTATGTTTTGGATACGGAAAATTCCCAGAGGGCTTTTGATGAGATTGAAAAAGAGATGAATGAGCAAGTAGTGGCTTTTCAAAAAAAAGGTAAATTGCTCGAAGCGGATCGGATTTCCAGGCGTACAAAATATGATTTGGCAATGATGCGGGAAGTTGGATATTGCAATGGAGTTGAGAATTATTCTCGCCAACTTGAGGGACGGGCGGCCGGATCGGCGCCGAATACTCTGATAAATTATTTTCCAGAGGACTTTTTGCTCGTGGTGGATGAATCCCACGTAACATTGTCGCAAATTGGGGCGATGTATGAGGGAGATAGAGCGCGAAAAGACAATTTGGTGAATTATGGGTTTCGTTTGCCTTCGGCCCGGGATAATCGACCTTTGAAGTGGAACGAATTTGAGCCTTATATGAAAAATGCGATTTTTACCTCGGCAACGCCTGCGAAATATGAATTGGAGCACAGCGATCAAATCGTGGAACAGATTATTCGTCCAACAGGTTTGATCGATCCAGAATTAGAAGTGCGTCCGATCGAAAATCAGGTGGATGATTTGGTATCGGAAATTCAAAAAAGAGTTGCGAGAAAAGAGCGGGTGCTGGTGACGACTTTGACCAAGAAAATGGCTGAGGATTTGAGTGAATATTTGAATCAATTAGGTGTCAAAGTGAATTATTTGCATAGCGATGTATTAACATTACAGAGAATTGAAATTTTACGAGATCTGCGCAAAGGCGTTTATGATGTAATAGTCGGGGTAAATTTGCTGCGAGAAGGATTGGATTTGCCGGAAGTTTCATTGGTGGGGATTTTGGACGCCGATAAGGAAGGATTTTTGCGTTCGGAGCGATCGCTGATTCAGACTATTGGCCGGGCAGCGCGGCATGTACAGGGAAAGGTGATTTTGTATGCCGATGTGATGACGGATTCGTTGAATAAGGCGATTTCGGAAACAAATAGGCGTCGGGAAATTCAAGTAGCATATAATACGGAGCATGGGATCACACCGCAAAGTATTCATAAAGAGATCAATGCGATCGTGTCAGAATTGGAAAAAGAGGAGGTCGGGCTAGATGCGATTGAGCGACAGATGGCTAAAGGTGGGAATATTGATGATTTGATCAAGAAAAAAGAGCGTGAAATGAAAGAAGCAGCGCGGGAATTGCAATTTGAATGGGCGGCGGCGCTGAGAGATGAGTTGGTGCAGCTGAGGAAGTTGCAGAGGGAAGAGTTCCAGCGTTAGCTGGAAGCTGGTAAGCAGTAAGTATTGAGAGCGTGACCGCTAGGAATAGATAAAGCCCGCATTTTGAGATGCGGGCTTTATTTGAACACGACGCTGTGTTCAAAAGTTTAGGGGTAGTTGTCCGGTGTTTTGCGGTGGAAAAGCGGTATTAAAGAAATTTGGAGCGGGTTCGTTTCCACTGGGATTGCCATAAGTTAGTTTGTGGACTAATTTCTCATGCTAATCAAGTATTAAATGGCTGCTATGATACGCTGCGATAAGTTTTTCAATCTCTTCTGAACATGACATCGACTTGACCTTTCCTTTTGTAGTAATGCCGGTATTATTATTGACTGAATCGCCGCGCTTACCCATTAAATAATTAACTGAGAATTACCATGTTTTGTAGAATATTAATTCATCAGAGCTGGTTTTCAGGGTAAATGAACCGTGTTTACG
>VFKW01000053.1 GCA_009885355.1 Candidatus Berkelbacteria bacterium | reverse complement strand
TGGCTGGTGATTTTTCTTGGATTAAATATGTTTTTTTATATCAAATTTCCAAGTCAAGAAAGACGGAAATTTGATGATAGGTCAAAAATCAATGTTCATAAAATATTAACTGATAAAAAATTATCAAAAAATTATATTTATGTGACGATTGATTGGGGGATGTATACTTATCAGGGGTTGTATGGGGATAAAAATCAGAGTGTTTTGTATATCGAATATCTGAAAAAGCAAGAGCAAGTCGATAAGATTAAAAAAATTGCTTTGGATAATCATCGAAAAGTGGCTTTTGTATATTTTAATGAGCACTCTATGAATTTAATTTTAAATAAGAATTTTGATCTGAAGAGTTGTAATCTTACGAAAAATAGTATTTGGAAGATTAAGTTGGAAGATGATGGTGATCCAGATAATATTTGTTTAAAAGAAAAATAGATTTTACAAAAATAGGCCTTACGGCCTATTTTTGTTATTTAGATTAATAAATATTTATTTTTTGTCTTCTGTTTTTTCTTCGGTTTCCTCTGGGTTTTCAGCTAAAGCGTCAACGGCGGCTTTTTCGTCTTCGGCGGTTGTGCCTTCTTCTAGCTCTTCTTCACTGCGAGGAGCAGATACAGTGGCGATAAGTTCTTCTGCGTCATCTAAGATTTCCATTTTTTCAGGTATTTTTAGGTCTGAAATGTGGATCATATCGTCGAATGTTTTTAGAACTGAAAGATCAACTTCGATATGTTGGACTAGGGCGTCAGGCAAACATTCAACTTGAACGGCATCTCGGTTGATAATAAGATTTCCTTCAAGATCGGTGACGGCCGGTGATTCACCGATAAATTCAAGCGGAATTTCTGTTTTGATCTTTTCTGACATTTTTACTTTATAGAAATCAACATGAGTTATTGCACGGGTTCGAGGTTCTCTGTCTGGTTCGTGCACAAGTACTTTGAATGATTTTTGATCGTCAATTTTTAGGCTTACCAAAGTGCTACTGCCGGCTTTTTTAAAAACTTGAGCAAAAGCGACAAGGTTGAGTGTCAATGATTGATTTTCGATTCCATTTCCATAAAGATTGGCTGGAATCAGGCCATTGCGGCGAATTTTTTTGACTTTTTTGCCAAGAATTGTGCGAGTTTTTGCTTCTAAAGTGATAGCTTCCATGATTATTTATTCCTTCCCTTACCCCAAATGGCTTGAAAATCGCCATTGAAATTTTTTAATGTTTTATGAGCTTTTAAAATGTCGTCCGCGTTTATTATATGAATATTGTTGATGTTTTTATACGATGCTACAAATATCATAATTATTGGAGTATGATCGTTGGCGCAGACGGTTTGGAGGAGAATGGTGTTGTTGTACAAGCCGCGCAATTTGATTTCATTTAAAGTAAATGATCTGCCGCAGGTGGGGCAGTAAAGGTCTTTTTGCGCTTGTTGAATGATTTCCTGAATAGGATTCATCCTAACCTCCCGTTTTTCCTTCAGATATTAATATACCTTATTTTTGTTGTTTTGTCAATTATAAAAATGATATTTTAATTATTTTAGCAGATCTGGGCGGCGGAGTTTGGTTTTTTTTATGGCTTGTTCTCTGCGCCAGGCTGATATTTTTTTGTGATCTCCTGATAAAAGAACTTCCGGGACACTTTTCCCCTTGTATTCAACAGGTCTGGTGTATTGAGGATACTCCAAGCAATTTTCGATTTTCAATTTAGAATTTTCAATTTTTATATTTTCTAGCAATATTGAAGAAAAACTTTCTTCTTCTGCTGATAGTTCTTTTCCAATACCTCCGGGCAATAATCTAATTATCGAATCAATTATCGCCATAGCTGGAATTTCGCCGCCGGTTAGGACAAAATCGCCAATGGAAATTTCTTCATCGACAAGTGTTCTGATGCGCTCGTCGTACCCTTCGTAGTGTCCGCAAACAAAGATAAGCCAGTCGTGGTTGGTAAATTCGACGGCTTTGGCTTGATTATATGTTTTGCCCTGAGGAGTCATTAATAAAATATGTGGTTTTTCGTTTGGATTTTGATCTTTCAGTCTCTCGATAGCGCGATCTAAAACATCTACTCTCATCACCATACCAGGTCCGCCGCCACAAGGGGTATCATCAACCGTGTTGTGTTTATCATTTGTGATATCGCGGATGTTGTGAATATTGATTTTGATAATATTATTTTCTTTTGCACGTTTAATGATGGACTCAGTGAAGGGTCCTTCGAACATTGATGGAAATAAGGTTAAAATGTCTATTTTCATATATATTTATATTATTATTCTTTGGCCAGTTGAAATATTTTATAAACAAAAAGGGTTTTTGCAAACCCTTTTTGTTTTTTAGCTCTTTTTTATACGACTTCTGTAGCTTTTTCGGAAATAGCTTTTGTGCTACCTTCCGGTTCCGCGATTTTCAAAGTTACGCGAGCGTTGTTTTTGGCGCCCAAAATGCGTAAAAGAGTTCGGATTGACTTAGCGGTTTGCCCTTCTTTTCCGATGACTTTGCCCATATCGGCAGGATTTACGGAAAGGTTAATAAGGACACCCATCTCGTCGACAGTGCGGGTTGTTTCAACATCGCTAGGGTTGTCTACGATTGCTTTGACAACATATTCAACGAAGTCTTGGTCTGGACGTTCTGACATCTTTGTCTCCTGTTTGGTTCTTTACTGACTAGCAGTTCGACCCCGCCTGCTAGGATGTTCATCAATTTAATTATATAATGTACAAAATTAAATGCAAGTGGGTAATTATTTGGCAACTTCTTCTTTGTCTTCTTTTTTGACTGGAGCTGTTTCGGTTTCTTCTGTTGTCTCGGTTTCTTCGGTTGTTGTAACTTCTTCTGTGGCTTCGGTTGGAGTTTCTTCAGCCTCTTTAGTTGCGACTTCTTCAACTTTTTCTGGTTTAGCTATTTCTGGTTTTGGTTCTTCTTTTGTAACTTCTTTTTTGAAATTCTTTTTGGCTTCATGAATTACAATAGATTTATGAGTCATTTTTTCTTTTGTAAGAAGTTTGGAAATGGTATTTGTAGGTTTAGCGCCTTTGTTCATCCAATCCATAATTTCATCTTTTTTCAAGGTTAAATCTTTGGTTTTTGGATTGTAATGACCAACTTGAGAAATAAATTTACCTTGAGCGGCGGATTTATCTTCAGTAATGACGATACGATAAATTGGGTCATGAACGCGGCCGATACGGCGGAGGCGAATTTTTAGCATAATAATTCCTTGTTTTTTATATTAACACAATAATATTATCATATTATAGATATTTAGTCAACTGATAATTCATCGAATTTATTGGGCTGGAGGCAGATTTTGTTTTCCAATTATAATAAGAACATCAAAAAGGCCTGAGATTTGAGATTCTGAGAGTGTTGGCTTGTAAGCTGAAAGGAGAGTGGAGATTTTTTTGGCGTCATCGACGGCATTTGGCCGGTAATACACATATGTCTGTCCGTATTCAAATTGAGCTTTACTGGTAGATTCGACAGTCAGCTTGTTGTCTTCGAGAATTTTTTTGACTTGATCGCTTACTGTTTCGATGCCTGTGCCGTTTAAAATTTGAATTTTAAGACCAGTAGTGGTTATTGCCGGAGTGGGAGTGGGGGTGGATTGAGGGGTTTCTGTTTTTGTCGGCTTGAGACTAATGGTCGGTTTTGGAGTGGTTTTTGGGGTAATTTTGGAAGTAAAGGCATTTTTTACAATTGGCTTTTTTGATAATGTCGTAAAAGAAAATCCGAGGGTTA
>VFKW01000084.1 GCA_009885355.1 Candidatus Berkelbacteria bacterium | reverse complement strand
TCGTCGGCCCCCAAGCTTTGAAATAATTTCTCAAAACCCTGCACATGACTAAAAATCTTTTCATGACCAATGCGATCAACTGAACCTGACTTTGCCAAATTCTCACCATTAAAAAGCTTATATTTTATTGAAAATTTCCCAACATTTATAGCTAAAATCATATCACCTCTTATTAGCTTACTGCTTATCCCGCCGCAGCGGGACCCCGCCAAACGGCGGTGGCAAGCTTGTTCAAGCTTTAATCAACAAACTCGTGCCCGTCATATCCTCAGGAATATCTATATCAAAATAATCCAAAATCGTCGGAGCGATATCTGACAATCGACCCGAAGGTCGTAAATTTATCGCCCTCAGAGGACTATAAAAAAACAAAGGCACAGGATTTATCGTATGCTCAGTATCAGGATTACCCGTTATATTATTAATCATCTGTTCACAATTACCATGATCTGAAGTTATAATCAAACTTCCCTTATTCTTATCAATCTCCTTTTTCAATCTTGATAAACATTTGTCAACTACCTCAATTGCCTTGGCGGTCGCTCGAATATTTCCAGAGTGACCGACCATGTCTGTATTGGCATAATTTATTACAATAAATTCATATTTACCCAATTTTTTAATAATTTCATCTGTCAATTTAACTGCTGACATCTCCGGCTTTTGTTCATAAGTTGCCACTTTAGGGGAATCAATCATTACCCGATCTTCTCCCTTAAAAGGATTTTCCCTACCACCATTAAAAAAATATGTCACATGAGGATATTTTGCTGTTTCGGCAATATGCAATTGCCTCCAGCCCTCATCTGAAAAAACTTTCGCCAATGGTGAAGTCACCTTTTTTGGAGAAAAAGCAACCTCAACCGGCAAACCCTCCTGATATGAAGTAAATGTAACGTAGTACAAATTTTTTCTAACAACTATTCTTGAAAAACCATTAAAATCAGCTTTTATTAAAGACTGAGTAATCTCTCTGGCTCTATCACCACGATAATTAAAAAATATAACTGCATCATTATCACGAATAAAAAATTTCTCTTGCTCTTTGCTGCGAATCACAGTCGGAATCATAAATTCATCGCTTTGCCCAGCCCGATACGCTTCCGAAACCGCACTCATAGCAGACAACGCTTCTTGCCCCACTCCTTCAGTCAATGCTCTATAAGCTGGTGAAATCCTCTCCCAATGATTTTCTCGATCCATACCATAATAACGTCCTCCAAGTGAACCAATATGACCAAATCCCACCTCACGAATTTTTTTTTCAATCATACTAACAAATTTTAATGCATCAGTCGGCGGAGTATCGCGCCCATCAGTAAACAATTGCAATATGACTTTTTCAACCCCTTCTTTTTTTGCCATATCCATCAAAGCAAAAAGATGAGAAATATGAGAATGCACTCCACCATCCCCCAGTAAACCCATAAAATGAATTTGAGAATTATTTTTTTTAACATGATTAAAGGCATTTTTTAATGTCTGATTTTCAAAAAAAGAACCATCTTCAATTACAGAAGTGATTGAAGGTAAATCCTGATGAACGATCTGACCACAACCTATACTCAAATGACCAACCTCAGAATTTCCTCTTTCATGCGGTGGCAATCCAACCGCTTGTTCAGCCGCTCCCAATATAGTTTTTGGTACAGTTCGCCATAGTTCATTTATAAAAGGTGTTTTAGCAACAGTTGTCGCATTACCACCCCAAGGAGCAGCGATGCCCCAACCATCAACAACAACCAAAACCAGCGGCTTACCAGTAACCATACCCCTCCTAAAAATTTAAATCAATCATCCCAACTACTAACTACCAACTGCCAACTACTAATTACTACTTAGTTTTCATTTCAGCTTCGATTTCCACCAATCGATCATACTTCGTCATTCTCTCTTTATGCTCCAGATTTGGCGCTCCAGCTTTCATACAATCAGCCCCTGTCCCAACTGCAATATCTGCAATAAATGAATCATTTGTCTCTCCGGCTCGATGAGAAATAATATGCTTATACCCACCTTCTTTTGCCAATTTAATAATTTCCAAAATCTCCGTCAAAGTTCCAACTTGATTTATTTTGATCAAGATCGCATTTCCCACATTTTCCCTGATACCCTGTCTAAATCTATTTATATTTGTCGCAAAAATATCATCCCCGACCAATAAAACTTTTTTACCTTCTTTTACAATTTCATTCATTTCCCAGCCGAGCTGAGTCCACCAATGCCAATCATCGGCCGGCAACGGATCTTCGAGATACATTATTGGATAAGTCCGGAGTAAATCAACATAATGCTGATTGGTCAGCTGAAATGTCGGCGGCAAATACGAAGCTGCCACATCAATTCCCAAAAATACATCCTTGCCTGGCAAATAGCCAGCTTTTTTAATTGCTTCGAGCATTAAGCCCAAAGCCATCTCGTTTGTATCTAAATCAGGAGCATATCCACCTTCATCCCCGGTCCCAACTTTCAATCCCTTACTTTCCAAAACGTTTTTCAATTCATTAAATACATTAATTCCCATTTCCAATTTTTCTTTAAACGACTTCCCCCCGACAGGCACAGCCATAAACTCTTGATAATCAATATTATTACTGGCATGCTGACCGCCATTGATCGTGTTAAACATAGGCGTTGGCAATCCAATACTATGACCGCCGTCAAAAATTTTTCCAATAAATCTATAAAGTGGCAGATTATCACAGTAAGCAATAGCTCTTGCCACCGCTAGACTAACAGCCAAAGTTGAATTCGCACCAAGCCTGGATTTGTCAGAAGTCCCATCCAGATCAATCATTGCTTTATCGATTGCCATCTGATCATCTGCCTCCATGCCAACCAATTTTGTAGCTATGTCTTCCTGAATATTTCGAACCGCCACTGACACATCTACCAGATGAACTTCCGCGTTTCCTTGCGCAACTCCACTTGGTACTGATGCTCGGGTTTTATATCCATTATCCAGCTCAATTTCGACTTCTACAGTCTGATCACCACGTGAGTCACTAATAGGATATGCTCTGATTGAAGCGATTTTGCTCATTCTTTCTCCTTTTACAGTTAAGATAACTGTTTTTTCAAATATTCAATTTCCTCGACTTTCGTCGGATCAATATCTTTTAATATTGCCATATAATAAGAAACATAATCTCCCAAATATATCGTCACCAGCATTTCACTCAAAACACAACCGCTGAGCTGCAAGCTAATAATATCATACTTTACACCTTGTTTTCTCAAAATCTGACCGATTATATTTTGCCTAATTCTATTTCTTTCATTTTCATGTTTTGATTGAATAAATAAAACATAAGTTTGTTTCAAAAGAGGTTGCGGCACTTTTAATCCTGCCAACCAATTATGACAAAGTTCTGGCAATTCCAATGAATAAGCCAGATGTTTTCCATTTTCATTTATCTGCGTTCTCCATCGATATGCGACAGGCGCCATTACACCAGCTCCGGCGATTATCGGCAATTTATCTTCCATAGTAATTGCGAGTTTTTTTGCCTCATTTTGATAAGTCGGCACTTCCGGATTCAATTTTGTCGCAAGTCCTCGCATCAATACTGCAGATTCGCGCACATCATCTTTACCCAAATCAACTAAATCCAATTTCGACAAAACTCCGAGAACTGCTGTAAATAAATAACCTAGTGCAGCCCTTGGCTGAGATCCATAATTAATAGTATAAACCGGCGCTTTAAAATTTGAAGCGATCGAGGCCAATTCTCCACCCATAGTGATGGCTACTAATTTCGCTTTCTTTTTTCCAGCTTCCCGAAAAGTAGTTAAAGTTTCTTCTGTATTACCAGAATAACTAAGACCGATCACCAAAGTTTCTGGCCCAACATAATTTGGCAAATGATAACTATTTACAACTTCTATCGGTACTTTTGAGGTAGAAAATGCGAGTGCCTTTGCTAAAAAACCACCGACAGCGCTTCCACCCATGCCCAAGATCACCACATTACTAAGTTTAATATAATTTGCCGGCATCACAAAACTCTTCATTTCTTCCCAGCAATTTTCTATCTGATCAGGCAATTCCTGAATATGACGAAGCATCGATTGCTTGTCCACGTGTTCGAGATTATTTATTTGGTCTAAATTTGTCATGGCCACTCCTATTGAAAGCATAGCACGTGCTCGAAAGATATTCAAGCACCCCCCAAACCTGATAGATATCGGCCGTCAGACCCAATATACCAAATACTAGATACCCTATACTCTTCGGCTTTGCCAAAGTTATCCACAACCACCTATTTGCCAAATAAACATACTACTGCTAGTATCAAATAAGAAATTAACAACTAAACTTAGTATTAAGGGCAAGCTGGTAAAAATCCAGCACGGTACCGCCACTGTAAATGAGCAATCGCTCACAAGTCAGAAAACCTATTACTAATTCAAAAAGACCTTCGGGATTAAGGCGAGCAATTAGCTTATTTTTGCCTTGATCTCGTGTCAAGGATTTTTTATGTTCAAAATCAAAAATTATTTAATTTTAATACTTCTCTTATTGATCGCCAGCTTTTCGCTTTTCAAATATCTGACGCCGCAAGAAAAAACTCTTCAATTATTGTCAACGACCAAAAAGACACAAGTGCAGTCAAATCCCACACCAATAATACCAACCAATACAATCGCAACAAAAACCAAAGATCCGCCTCCAAAGACAAAATCCCAATCAAAAACAATAGCGCCAAAGACCACATCGACACCAATTCCGACCATCATTACAAATTCAAAACCACCGGACCAAGAAGTTAAAGTCGATCAAGTGACATTAAAAATTACCTATCAAGAAACTAACAGTTACAAAATTGACCTATTACAAAGCACGACAGTAATTGACATCATGAAATCAGCCCAATCAAAAAAATACTTAAACTACGTTTCAAAAAGCTATACTTATGGTGAATTTATAAACGAAATTAACCAAATTAAAAATGATAAAAGTATATACTGGTTTTTATATATAAATGGTAAACGATCACCACTTGGAGCCAGTCAGCAAAAAGTATATACCAATGACATCATCGAATGGAAATACGAAAAATAACCAATACCTGTCATCCCGAACTCGTTTCGGGATCTAATTACCAGAAAGGTCTTTATGAAAAAACTCATCCTCACAATCGCCATTATCATCTGCTTATTACCCTTCAAGGCTCACGGTGAAGAATTATCCCCAAGGCAAACCGCCATTCAAAACGCTTTAAAATATTTACAATCCCAGCAACAAGACAACGGCTCGATCAAAAACAAAGACAACGCTTGGGCGATTCTTGCCATTACCGCCGCCGGCTACGATCCATCGACCATGATAAAAACAGACAAATCACTCGTCGACTATTACCTAAACAATTTAAATATTAAAACAATCGGCGATCAGGAAAAATATCTCATGGTATTGTCAGCTCTAAATATTTCAAATCCGATTCTCATAGACCAAGAGTCAACAAAGCTTATTAATTATTTAAACGACCCAGCTTGGAATGATCCCATATATTTAAACGACGATATTTTTAGCATCATCGCCCTGAGATCAGCTGGTATAGCTATTGATAATGAAACAATAATAAATGAAACAAAGTATATACTAGACAACCAATCCGAGGACGGCGGATTTGGATGGGGGATTGGTTGGGGATCAAGTCCAGACATGACTGCCACCACTATCGAAGCCTTGAAATCCCTCCAATCAAGCGATCCGATCATCGAAGATGCGATAGTAAAAGCTAAGACATTTCTTAAAAATACTCAAAATCCCACCGATGCCGGCTTCGGCTGGACTGCTGGCGTTTCCTCAGATGTCTCTTCCACTTCATGGGTCATCCGTGGTATATACTCTCTAGATAATCAATCATTTACTCTAAATGACACCGAAAAATATTGGTACGTCAATGATTTATCACCAATTGACTACTTAATTAATCTTCAAAACGACGACGGATCATTCCCATACCAAATCAAAAACACTGAAGATACTTTCGGATTTACCCTCGACGCCTTATTTGCCCTGTCAGAAAAAAGTTTTCCCTTACCAAAAAATGATGATTTAAAATCCTTTATCAAAACTGAAACTATTCCAACCGATCCGATTATAAAAACAGAAATAAAACCAATCATCGAAACTATAAAAGAAACCCCAGCACCAATTATCTATCCAGTCACAATAGACGAAACAAATATCATTCCCCAAAAAGAAACATCCGAATTCAAAATTTTAAGCCCCACAATAGACAAACAACCAAAAAAAGAAGAAAAACTAGAAAATAAATCCAAACCAAAGCCACAAGTAAAAGGCACATCCACTAAAAATAACAAACTTACATATCTATCAATATTTTTAGCCGCAATCATCCTGATTATCGGACAAATATTCAACTTAATAAAAATTAGAAAAACCAACAATAAATAAACTACCCAACAGCAAGCTGACGGGGTATCATGCCCCACATCGTCATCCCGGAAGCGGGTGGCACAAGTTTATCTCGACAAATGGAGAGAATATCCGGGATCCATTTGTAAAGTTTCCTGGATTCCGGTTCTAGGAACCCTTCCCGACCGGAATGACGACTGGAGGAGAATATTCGCACGAAGCAAGCTAACTGCGTATCAACCTTGATGGATAAAAAAAATCATTTATCTGCTAAGATTATATTTACACTTTTACGAACGAATTTTCTTTAAATATATCCGCAATATTTTCCCGTCCAACATAATGCACTATTCTCAAATTTGGATATTTTTCAAAATCGAGATCAACAAATCGCTTCTCCTTATCATCAACAAAAACAACTTCATCATTTATAAAATTTTCACAAATATCTTCAATGCTCCATTTTTTAGTATCCTGAACGACGACAATATTGCAAAAAAGTGATCTTATCCCAGTCCTATTTATTTTCTCCATCTGGTATTCTGTCACCCCATGCGTCACCATATAACAATGTTCCGCACCTAGTATTTTTATCTTATCTATCAATTCATTATTAACAAAATTCTTACACTCTACCATTATTTTTTCAATTAATTCGTCTACATTCACTGAACTTATTTTTTCTCCATCAATGACTGAAATAACCAAATTTCTCAAAACAAAGCCCTTATCGCGCTCCTCTTGATAATATGTTTTTATCGCGTCACAAGAGACGCCAATCTCTTCAAAACATTTATACATATGCTTTTTAAACTTAGAAGTATTATAAAAAAGCACATCATCAAAATCAAAAATATATTTAATCATATAATAATCATACCACAAACCAAAAAAAAATTAAAAAGTCAGACCTAAGCCTAAATACTAAATTCTGTCTCTATGCGACCTTATAGACCTAAGGCCTAGAGCTTGGAACTCTATATTTGATCATATCTTGATTTAGTATCCAATCTTAAAAACGAAATAATAACTTTAACAATTATATATATTAAGATAAATATGTTTGTATTACCAAGACGGGAACCAAATCGATTTTTAGCTTTCTATAAATCAATTACTTCTTTAAGATTAATTTTATCTGCTGATTCTACTACCTTGAAAGCACCTGTAAAATCTTGGTTTTTAGTATATTCGTTATAAATAACGATACATTCCATCTCTATCAAAAATAACGGCCTTGATCATATTAAAATCCTATAAATTTTTTCTTACTTTGATTTCTCTTTTATCGCAGTTACTTCAATTTCGACTTTGGCGCCTCTGCGTGTCATCGCATTTACTTCGACTAAAGTACTGACGGGTTTACTTTTCGCGAAATATTTATCTCGTATTGACGACACTTTTTCAAAATCATTAATATCGGTCAGAAATATTTGCGCTTTTACAACATCATCAAGACTAGCCCCTGCGCTATTTAATATTTTCTCCAGCTGTTGAAATACATATTCTGTCTGCTCAACAATATCATCCGTTATTGCTTCGCTGTTTTCATTCTTTGCAATTTGCTGGCCAGACACAAAGATAAGTTCGGCATTGCCTATGTCAAGCTTTATCGCTGGAGAACAAAACCCTCTTATTTTTTGCCAATCTTCTGGATAAATTGATTCTTTTATCATTTTTCTCCTCTTTTATAAGCTTTTTGCATCTCTAGTATAACTCAATTACATTTATAGGGCTAGATCTAACACTTACTTTGAATACAGTAAAAGACTAGTCAAAAGCTGATCTTTCTATTGTAGCATGCTCTCGATTCCGCTCGAACTTTTTTCGAACAAGAAAATTCTTAGCTTAGGTGGTTTTGGAATAAAAACATTTTAATATCAGGCTAAATATGATAAAATGTGCATATGGAATATGAAAATAGACCAGTTGATTTAGAATATTACTCAGACGAAACTGTCACTTTGCAGTCAAATAAGGCAGTTGAATTTTTGCAAAATATTTTTGATGACGATTTACAGCAGATTGATTATTTAAATGTCCGCCAGATTGGCAAAGAAATACAACAACAGCAAACTATGAAAATCGAAGACACTTATAAAAGGCCTATGTATACTGAAATAGTTTCGAGATATATTTTTGATTGTTATGGCGAAGACATTGGCATTATTAAAGACTTAGCTCGAGATTGGAAAAAAACAAAAGAACATTTAAGAGAATTGCGAAAAAATTATTTAAACGAATAAATTTGCAATTCCGATTCAAACCTGTTAGATCGGGCATAGATTAACGAAAGATTTAAGGGACAGTTCTCTTTTACCCTAGAAATTAGGCTTTTATTCAAAATACACTAAATAACGATATGCGACTTAGTGGATCCAAGTCCTATAATTTGGAACCCCTTTTTCAATATTGTTTTTGAGTGGTATCCAGTATTAAAAGAAATATACAAAGATTAAAATATTAATAACTTAGTTAAAAGTTGAGCAATTCAGTATTAGTAAGCAATAATTGTTTTACATATTCGGCATTCTGGCGAGCAATATCGGCTTCTTCACTGTTTATATAACCAGTAGATATTGCTTCTTCTAGCTCATCTTCATCAAGAATGACAGGATCCTGACCAGGAAGTTGCCAAACATCAAGATATAAGTCATCAAATGCCAATCCATTCTCATTCTTCTCGACCGGTCGACAAATATCACAATAAATACCCACAAGTTTTCCGTTGTTATCTAAATATTTGTTGATAATATATGACTTGCCAACTTCCCAGCGTGTTCGCCAAACATACCCAGGCAGGGCAATGATTGTCTCATCTTGCCGCCAAGGCTTTTCTAACTTACCCCAAATTTCAGTTCCATAAGCAATCGTCTCACTCACCCAATCTAACTTCTTGGTAGTGTTAAGACCGAGACCTTCAGTACTAGAAATTCGTTTCGGTGGATGTAAATTCATGGGTCAATTATACCACACTGATAAAACTATAGGGTTAGAAATATTAGGCATGATTCACGACAAGGATTCCAAAAACAAATTAGGTATATAAAAAAAATACAGTCGCAAACCTGTTAATTTCGTGGTGAACCCAAGCCAAAAAATTTGGAACACCTTTTTTGAAATTATTCTTGAATGAAAACTAATTTTAAAAACAATTTACGAACATAACGAACTTTAACAATTTTATCTTTATGAATACTAATGACTAAGTAAATCTTCCCCTAGGTATTTTACTGGAACTGATAAGTTGAATTCCTCGCATAATACTTTCACATCTTCAATATCGTGTGTCCATGGCTCATGATCTAATCGAAATTTAATAGCATATTCCAAAGATATGCATTTCACATAATGGTTATTTATTGTACCCCGTCCGGCAAATGAGTCTGCAGGATTCATTTCATTATTTTCAATTGGCCCCCAAATACCATTGCCATGTTCATCAAATATAATAGCGGTAACATCTATTTCATGACCCTTATCATCTGCCATATGTAAATAATTGTAGGCTAAATCGTCGCGATTCAAAATCTTATAACCTTGAGGCTCAAGAATCTCCTTTAGAGCAGGCACATCCTTTTCTTGTACGACAATATCAAGATCACCATGTGTGCGGGTTTGTCTACCAATCAATGAATCGATACCCTAGCCACCATCAATCCAAAAATCAATGCCATTTTTCTCCATTTGGGTTGAAAAGCCAATAACATCTTCAGCTATCATTTCGAAATTATTCATACGTCAATGATAGCAAAAATTTCCAAAATATCATATATGATATACAAAAAAAACAGGTCTAAAACCTGTTAATTTCATTGTGGTGTGTTCTCGCTCAAGCTCGAACTATTTTTGAACAAAATTCTCAATAATTTAACTTGAGTTTATTGTAGCAAAAATTGCTCTAATTACCCAGAGTTTGGAGCAAT
>VFKW01000007.1 GCA_009885355.1 Candidatus Berkelbacteria bacterium | reverse complement strand
TCGGTTGCAGAAAGCCGGTTATTGTGTCGTAACGGCAAATGATGGCGAGGATGCGATAATTGTGGCTTTGTCCGAGACTCCTGATTTCATTATGCTTGATTTGATGCTGCCAAAACAGGGCGGAATACAGGTAATGAGGATTTTGAAGAGTAATCCTATGCTGAAAACGATTCCGATTTTAGTGATGACAGCTTATGATCATTTTAATTATCGTAAGGATTCTATGCCTTATGTGGTGGATTTTTTATTGAAAACCGAGGTGACTCCACAAAAAATTGTCGAGCGAATCGGGTATCACTTCGAGAGTCATTGATCTAAATTGATCTATATTTTAATCTGGTGTACATTTGGCCTCATCGTCTAGTGGTCTAGGACGCCGCCCTCTCACGGCGGTAACACGGGTTCGAGTCCCGTTGAGGCTGCCAACACAAAAACCGCCCCGAAGGCGGTTTTTGTGTATTTGAACATGCTTATTTTGGTTGACTTATAAGGCAAAATATTATAAATTTATTATATGAAACATTTTACTTCGGATATGCCATATAAAAATATTCGGCATTTGATTGCAGTGCCGTTTATTTTAAGTATGATTTTTCCTTTGGTGATTTTAGATATTATGATGGAGATTTATCATCGAATTGCATTTCCGCTTTATGGGATACCTGTAGTCAGGCGTCGAAAATATATTCGTATTGATCGCCAGAAACTATCATATTTGAATTATTTAGATAAAATTTATTGTACCTATTGTGGTTATGCAAATGGCATGCTGGCATATTGTGTCAAAATCGCCGGGGAAACTGAAAAATATTGGTGCGGGGTAAAGCATAAACAAAGTGAAGGTTATGTCGATCCAGCGCATCATAAGGATTTTCTGGAATATGGGGATGAAGAAGCTTTTAATGATTTTGTCGGAAAATAATTTTAATATTAGTTAATAAATTTATAAAAAGGCTTGGTTTGCTACCAAGTCTTTTTATATGGTATGGGTGGGTATTGACAAAAGGTGTATTTGAGAGTAAAATAGTCAGCAAGTACTACTTTTTAGCTTTTGAAAGGGGGCATCGAGATGATGAGATGTGGCGATTTTTTGGCTATTCTTTATATATCTGATCAAAGTGTAAGAGATGAAGGTGATCGTAGGGCTTTTGAAAAGCATTTAGAGATCTGTTCAACTTGCAGATATAAATACCTAAAACATCACAGTGAAAAGAGACAATCACTGGTTGAATCCGGTGCTCATCTCGGCGGCAGTTATATGCCGAGTCACTGATTTTCCTCGTTTCAGGCGGCCACTATGGCCGCCTTATTTTTTTGCGATTTTTTTTCTAGGTTTGAGTTCTTTTATGGTTTGAGGTGTGGGTAATGAAAAATCTATTTGAAATGAGGTGCCTTGGTTTATAGCGGATTTGTAGTGAATAGCGGCTTTTTGTTTGTCGATGATTAGTTTGATGATAAATAGACTCAATCCGCTCCCATAGCTATCGAAGGGAAGAATGTTTGTACCGCGGAAGAATTTGCGGAACAGATATTTTTGCTCTTCAATTGGGATGCCATAGCCGTGGTCGATAATCTCAACCCATAAATGCGGTCCGTCGTCTTTGTGTAGAACTTGGAGTGTAATAGTGATCTCGGTTTGGGGCGGGGAATAGCGGATGGCGTTGTCGATGAGGCGATCAAATATTTCTTTTAGGTTGTCTTCGTCGGTTTTTAGGCTTGGGAGTTCTTCAGGGTAGCCGAGCTTGATTTTGATGTTTTTTTGTTCCATATCAGGTTCGTATTTTATGATTGAAGCTTTGATCACATCTAAAAGATCGACTGGTTTGGCCTGGAAAGTTAATCCGGAAAATTCGATTTTTGAGATAAAGAGTAGCTCTTTGAGCATTTTGTGCATTTTTTCAATATATTTTGAGGTTTCAGATATGAATTCTTTTTGGCGGGATGAGAGTTTGCCGTCTTTTTCGCTTTGGATGGTTTGGACGAAGCTTTGTATAG
>VFKW01000161.1 GCA_009885355.1 Candidatus Berkelbacteria bacterium | reverse complement strand
TGAGCTCCAGAATCTTTTGTTGTGTTTCCATATGATAAAAGTTCCCTTAATTTACTAACTTTTTTATCATAACTTATTTTAGTCTAAAACCCTATATTGCGTATGATCCGATAATACCGCAACCTATCAAATAATGTTTGGTGAGTACAAGGCTCTGGTAAAAAATGTCGAGCCTCTACTGATCGAGATTCTCTAGATTCTAAATCTCTGAGGGTGGCAACACCCTCTTTTTTAATTGAAAATTTGATTTTGTTATATATACTATGATAATATTATATATGTATAGGAGGGGGTATGGCCTCAAAAAGATCTACTAAGAAGAAAAAAAATCCTTCGGACGAAATTCCATTTTGGAATTATTTTGAAAAGAATATCACCAGTAAAAAAATTAAAGTTATAGCTATTATTGCGGCTATCGGGATTGCCTCGATAATGATATTTTCTCGCGGTGGTTCTTTTAGCGCTGATCAGCTTATCCAGGATAGTAATTCTTGTCTCGGACAAAGCTGCCAAACAGACCTCTGGCAAGAAAAAATCCAGACGATTAACAATAACCTCTCGGTTACACAAAATTGCTCGGTTGATCTCGGATTTCGTGATAAGACTTTTGACTTTTTTCAAAAAGCTAAAGATTTACAAATCAATAGTTTGGAAAATGATTATAATGAATTGCTAAATAATCTCTCACTGTCACAAGTATCTTTGATCGGAAACGAGAATACACTTTTAAATAGTAATTCTACAACTGGTTCTCAAAGAAGGGAAATAATTGAAAAATATTTTAATCCTGTTGTTGATAAAGCAGTAGATAGCTTGGTTATGTCATTTACTGGAAAATCAGCTCAATTGTTGAATTATTATAAAACGATTTCTTATCGAAAGCTGGATAAAAATCAGATCTCAGTTAATGAAAATATTGATCCAATCAATAAAACGTATTCTGGGAATGAATATAAAATAATCAGGGCGAACGGCAATCAATATTACAAGCTTTCGGTTATTTCAATCGATAATATTTTGAAACAAGATAATGTGACGGCCGGATATGCCAAGAATTGTTCCGGGGCTAATTATTCCGTCATAAAAGGCAAACTAAACAATAGTCTATCTGTAAAATATCAAATCATGCCAGTGCAAAAAACTTCTGAAAATAAATATATTGATCTGCTCGATGAGAATAATATTCCGATAATTAGCTATAATATCGATTCAAAAGACGAAAGATATACAAAAGATCTCAATCCTTCATTTTATATCCAGTTTTAAATAGAAGATTGTAAGCTGGATTTTAGGTGTCCCCGCTTCGCGGGGGTGAATTTTTAAGCCAAAACTCAGATTGAATAGCTATGCTATAATTAGTTTATGAAAAATAATAAGATAACCATTAATTTTATAATTTTTGTATTTCTAGCGATACTGGAAATTTTATGGTTATTAATAGTGCCGATATCCCGCCGGCAAGCCGTGGGGGTGAAGATGACGATTAATCAGCTCAAATAGGATTGACAATAACTCTCAAAACAGGTATAATCATACAAGCAAATGAATGATGGTATTATTTTTTATACTATCTATTAACAACTTATGAAAGGTGGGATGCTTCTGATTTTTTGTGTAGATGAAGTGCTTTGAAGAACGATTGAAACGAAAGGACATCTAAGAAAATGAATTTACCAAATGCACCGGAAGTTAAATTGGCGATTGTTGGAGTTAGTCGGGACTGTTTCCCGATTGAACTAACCCGCAAGAGACTTGGCAATCTTGTTAATTCCTGTAAATTATCAGGAATGGACGTCTTCGCTCCAGAAACAATTATCCAGAGCGAAAATGATATTGATGCAACTCTTGTAGAGGTACGGGAAGCTGGCTGCAATGCGGCAGTTATCTACCTTGGCAACTTCGGACCCGAGGGTCCGTTGTCGATTTTTGCGGAGCGCTTCGGCGGACCTGTGATGATTTGTGGGGCTGCTGAAGAGAGCAAGGACACTCTTATGGGAGGCCGCGGCGACGCTTTCTGCGGTATTCTCAATGCTTCCTACAACCTTGCGCTTCGCAATGTGCCTGCGCATATCCCACAGATGCCTGTGGGGCTGCCCAGTGAGCTTGCGAGGAAAATCAAGCACTTTGAAACCGTTGCGCGTATTGTTCTGGGCGTACGGGGTGTCAAGATTATTTCGTACGGCCCAAGACCGCAGGACTTCCTCGCGTGCAACGCTCCCATTAAACCGCTTTACAACCTGGGTGTCGAAGTGATGGAGAACAGTGTACTGACACTTTTGGATCTTTACAACGCCATTGCTGAAAATGACCCAGAAATTGCGCCGATAGTCAAAGACATGACTGCTGAGCTGGGCAACAAGGGCAACACGTATCCGGACCTACTGCCTAAGCTGGCTCGCTTTGAGCTCGCACTGACTCGTGCCCTTAAGGCAAACCTTGGCTGTAGCAAGCATATCATCTTTGCTATCAAGTGCTGGCCAGAATTCGAGGGACATTTCGGGTTTGTTCCTTGTTATGTGAACTCCCGCCTTGCCTCTCGCGGTATTCCGGTGGCTTGCGAAGTTGACATTTACGGTGCGCTGAGCGAGTATATGTGCTACCTTGCGACGGGCATTGCCCCGACCCTCTTGGATATCAACAATACCGTTCCAACTGACATGCTTACTGGTCAAGACCTCAAGGGCGCGGCCAGTGCTGACCTCTTCATGGGCTTCCACTGTGGAAACACCCCGAGCTGCTGTATGAAGAATTGCGCTATGAACTTCCAGGTCATTATGAACAGGCTCATGGAAGACCCATCCAAGGAGCCGGATATTACCCGCGGCACCCTCGAAGGTCAGCTAATGCATGGCCCGACCACTTTCTTTAGACTGCAGGGCAATGCCGAAGGCGAACTGGTCAGCTACATCGCCGATGGTAATATTCTCGACATTAATCCAATGACTTTTGGTGGAACCGGCATCTTCGCTATACCGGGATTTGCCAGATTCTATCGCCACGTATTGATTGGCAAACAGTTCCCGCATCACGGCGCGGTCGCATTTGAAACATGCGGCAAGGCTCTCTATG
>VFKW01000036.1 GCA_009885355.1 Candidatus Berkelbacteria bacterium | reverse complement strand
GCTAATAAGCTAATAAGCTATTTTAACATTTTCAATTTAAAATTTACAACAAATAATAAAATATAAATATTTTAAATTTTTAAACCTAATTTATTAGATTGAGGGCGTGGTGGATTATGTCTTTGGCGGCGTCTGGAAGGGCGACTTTTTTGGTATTTTTGGTTAGTGTTTCGAAGATGTCAGGACGATTAAATAATTGTTTTGTGATGTTTATGACCTCGTCAAGGTCGTCGGCCCGCAGGCCGGCGAGATTGCGGCATAGGAAATTGGCGTTGGCGACCTCTTGACCAGGGATCGGATCAATAATCACGATCGGGGTACCGATTGCGAGGGCTTCGGCGGTCGTCAGACCGCCGGGCTTGCCAATGATGATATCGCTAATAGCCATTAACTCTTGATCATTATCAATAAATGGAAAAATTATTTTATTGTGATTTTCATTATCTGGGATACGATTTAGTGTTTGCAAAAGCTCTTCATTGTTGCCTGTCATAATCAATATATTTAATTTTTGAGGAAGCTTATGGAGTCTTCTGACAATTTCTTCTACCGGACCGATACCAAAGCCGCCAGATGCGACCAAAATAGTAAAATCCTGATTTAGATTTAATTTATTTCTAACTTCATCTTTGTTGATTTCAGATGAATATTTTGAATCGATTGGGATTCCGGTAACTGAGACATTTTCGCTTTTGACATCAAATTTTTCCAATTGGTCGATTATTTCAGGAGTGGCGACATAATAGTGATCAGCTTCTTTATTTGCCCACAATCGATGAGCCTCATAATCTGTTACTGTCACGACTACTTTGTAATTTTTTTTATATTTGGTTCGCCAATGAATAAGGATATCGGCCGGAACAAAATGCGTGGCGATGACGAGATCAGGTTCGTAATCGAATACAAATTCTTTGAACTTTTGGGTGTTGATGCGATCAAAAATGAGGCGGGCGTCTTTGGTAGTATCATCAAGATTGTCATAAAGCCAACCGTAGAATTGAGGCACTTTGTTGATCATATCGAGATACCATTTGCCATAAAAATCTTGAGATAAGACGGTGGCATATTCTAAAAAATCAATATTTTTGACTTCAAAATCTTGATTTTTACCAAGAAGCGAATCTTCAATAGCTTTGGCGGCCATCATGTGGCCGGCGCCGGCTTTGAGTGATGCGATGAGAATTTTTTTCATACTAATCCCCTCTTTTTATTGTTAGCCGACACTTGAGCCGGAAGTGATTTCTTGCATCGGAGTTAATAAAACAACTTGTTCGTGATCGTCCGAAGAGGCGGCCAATAGCATGCCTTGGCTTTCAAGGCCCATTAATTTTCTCGGCTCTAAATTGGCAACGATGACGATTTGTTTATTGATAAGATTTTCCGGTTCGTAATTTTTGCCGATACCGGCGACGATCTGACGTTTTTCTTCGCCCAATTCGAGCTGAAGTTTGATCAGTTTTTCAGATCCTTCGACACGCTCGGCTTCTAAAATGGTGGCGATTTTTAATTCTACTTTTGAAAATTCTTCGTAATTTATCATGGTATTCCTTTTTTATTAATGATTAGATCCCCGATATCGGACTTTGTCCGGTTCGAGGATGACGTGGAATATTGGCGAGTTGGCCGCAGGCTCCGGAGATATCGCTGCCGTAGCTAAACCTTTGAATGGCTTCGACTTTTCGGGTTTTTAGGATTTTTAGGAAACGATCAATATTGGCAGCTGTCGATGGTTTGTATTCACCTGTTTTATTGCAAGGAATTAAATTTACAACGCAGATAAATTGGTTGGCAAATCTAGCAAGATCGTGAGCCGCTTGCTCTGAGTCATTTAGACCATCAATCATAATGTATTCAAACATTATCTTGCGGCGAGTTCTGGCCTGATATTTTCTGAGTTCTTTGATGACTTCTTCGATCCCATAGCGATCATTGATCGGCATTAGGGAACTTCTGATATCTGAATCCAGGCTATGAAGGGAAAAAGCAAGATTTATTTCCATCGGCTCTTCGGTCAGCTTTTGAATACCTTCAATAATGCCGGCAGTGGAGATCGAAAAACGACGAGAACCAAGACACAGTGTGTCATCTTGATTTAGATATTTAATGGTATGCATAACATTGTCATAATTTAACAGAGGCTCGCCCATTCCCATAAAGACAACATTGGTGATTTTTTGACCTTCAGTTTTTAAATATCTTGCAAAAAGAAGGATCTGTTCTGTGATCTCATACATTTCCAGATTTCTTTTAAAACCCATTTTGCCGGTGGCGCAAAAAGAGCAGTTTAATGGGCAACCGATTTGGGAGGAAACACAGACAGTATTTCGATCTTCGTGACGCATCAAAACGGCCTCAATCTGCTGACCATCGGCTAACTTGATCATTGCTTTGACTGTTTGCTTGTTGTCTGAGAAGAATAACTCATGCTCGATAAAAAGCGAGCATTCATTGTGAAGTTTTTCACGCAAATTGAATGAAAAAGTAGAAGCCTCTGACCAATCTGAGATAAGATCTTTAAATATCGCTTGTTTGGCTTGGATTAGGCGGAATTTTGGCTCGCTTTGAAAAGCTGTTTCGAGTTTTTCAATATTCATTATTTACTTTCAATTTTGATTGATTCCATTTTGTCGCCTTGGGCGATTTTTTGAACTACATCCATGCCGACGGTGACTTGACCAAAAAGGCTGTAGCTTTTTGGTAGAGTTGGCAGGTCTTCGAGGCAGATGAAAAATTGCGAACCATTTGTATTTGCTCCAGAATTCGCCATAGCAACAGTGCCGGCTTTGTATTCACCGACAACCGGCTCGTCTTCAAATTGGTAGCCTGGACCGCCAGAGCCGGTACCAGTTGGATCGCCACCTTGAATGACAAAATTCGGAACAACACGATGAAATAAAAGACCATCGTAATATTTTTGATTGGCTAGATATACAAAATTGGAAACAGTCTTTGGGGCTTTGTCGGCATAGAGCTCAAATTCGATCGTGCCTTTTGAGGTTTTTATGACGACTTTTTTATTTTCGATCTGATCTTTTGGCAAAACGCCTGGGAATGTGTATTTTGAGTCTGCATTTTTCACTTGGTCTCCTTTTACTTCTTGATTAATATTTTTAACATTTGATGACTTTTTATTATCGCCTTTTGTGACCGAGACAACGAGAAATCCGGCAGCAAGAATGATGATAATAGCAACGACAGTTTTATTCATAATATCCTTTCATTATTATTTTAACTTAAAAATGCTTTTTTGTTAAGGTTTACGAATTTTTTGCGCGAAGATAACTGAACGGCTTTTTAATTCTTTACTGATTTGACGAATATGTTTTTTTGGTAAATTTATAAACTGGATGCGTTTTGGTTTTCGTCCATGCAAAAGCGTATAAACAGCCAGCCGCAATCCTTCAGGTAAAAAGAAAAATAAATATTTAATTAAGCTTAAAAATTTCCATTTTTTATGAACTGC
>VFKW01000081.1 GCA_009885355.1 Candidatus Berkelbacteria bacterium | reverse complement strand
TCCTCCTCCTCCGCCACCGCCTCCTCCGCCGCCAGAAAAGCCACCACCACCTGATCCGGAGGATGATGGCGAAGAAGCCATCGTAGAGGCCATATCAGACGACATTGAATTGATTGTCTCAGTCAAATGATTAATATCAAAATGCCCATTTGTCAGCATCGCCCCGTGCAACCAGAGCGGCGTATAGCTATTAAAATATTCTTCCCCGTAAATATCTCGCATTTTTTTAATCCACTCTTTTGTCATTTGAAACATGATCGCATAAGGTAGAAATTTCTCCATGATATTTTCTTTTTCATTGAACTGTTGGCGATATTTTTCCGCTGTTTCCATATACATTTTGAATCCCTTGATTCGCAATTCTAATTCGGAACCTCTTTGCGTTCGAGCCGGCATGAAAATCCCAAAAATAAATATTATTATCGCTCCCAAAATCACTCCAATTGCCCCGATATCAACGAGTCCTAAAAGCAAAATTCCCCCAAATCCAATTCCAAAAGCGATGATCATCATCGCAATTCGGATATAATTTCCTGTCAGCTGGACCATCCCATCGCTTATCAATCTTTGATTGATCGAATTTTTTATTTGGGGTAATTTTGTGTAAAATGAATTCTTCAAAGATGAGATATTTATTTCGCCTTTATCACCAAATATCAAATCCAACACCAGTTTTTCACTCACATTAAGACTATCGATATTTTTCCCCGTCTTTTTCAATTTATAATCCTCATGGGAAAAAATATTTGTCTTCCCGATCATCTCGATTTGAATATAGCCGTTGACTGCCAAATTAATAATTGTCGCCGAGATAAAATGATTTTTTAAAACCCCGTTGCTATCAATCATCCCCATATCAATCGGCGTTAAATTCTCCGGTATTTCAAATTCCGGCGCTATAGCTCGATTGATCTTCGGATCTTTTCCATATCTTGACCATAATCGATAACAGATAAAAAATACAATAATTAGGAATATCAATCCCAAAATATTTATCAAATTTTTCATATTTTTTGATAAAACTAGTCCTGTTTGATAAAGCCCCTCATCTGTTGTGGTCAATGAATAGGCCGTAAAAATATTCTTTGGCACCGTCACTGAGACTGTAATTCCTGTTTTTGGACTTAAAGCGCTTTTTGACTCAACGATCAAATTATTCCCTTCCCATCGGTAGCTGGCCAAATTTTCATCTTTTGTGCCAAATTGTCCATTATACAAGTTGACTTCGGTATTTGCAGAAGATATTTCTGTCGGAAAAATGATCGTCGATGAATATTTATCAGTTGTCATATCCCAAAAATTTCCATTCAAATTCCAGTAAAATTCATCAAATTTTGGATTATCAAACCTCATCAAATTTTTTGCTGAATAATCTATCTGATAATTATTTACACCCGTCACTATTTTGTTTACCTCCCCGATTTTCCAAGTGATCGTCTTGTCTGATTTGTTTATAGTTTCATCAAAAGTATATTTTTTGCCCTCAAAATTAGAAATATTTGATAAATAAATCGGTGTTTTCACTTGATCACTAGTAGTTTTTTGATAAAAAAGCGGCACGATTCGAAATATCCCGTGTTTATTTGGCGCCATCCCGCAATCTGCCACAATCTTCTCCGAAACAGCCATCGTCGAATCTTTACTCAAGACAAACTGGCTCTTGTAATCTTTAATATACCAATTATCCTCCGCCAAAACCGGCTTTATCCAAAATAAAGCTGTAAAAAACAATAAACAAAAAATAATTTTCTTCATTTTTATATCCTTTCCCTCATTATAGCCCAAAAAAATATAATTTAGCAAACCCCCGCAAATGTCATCTCGAGCCTGTCGAGAGATCGTCATCTTCCCCCGCCTTATAATAGCTTAATTCTTACTAGCTTACTGCTTATCAGCTTATCCTCTCTTTAATCCTCTTAAAAATTAGTGTAAAATAAGCTTGAAAGGAATAAAATGACTATTCAACAAATTTTTGATCTTATGATTCAATCCGGCATCGACGCCGATCCTCGCGGCCGCCAAAAAGTAGAGAAAATACTCGAGAATAATAAAAAGGAATATGAAGAATTATCTGACGCAAAAAAAGCCGAATACGATACTGATAAATTATCCAATCCATACGCTGACTCCGGTTTTCACTTCGGGGATCCAAAAAAAGAGGTCAAACGTGTTTTAGTTGGCATCGATATGGACTCATCTGAAGTTCTTTTAGCCAAAGAATTGGAGCGCCAGGGCAAACCAATTGATCTGATTATCGGCCATCATCCGATCGGTAAATCTCTAGCTTTACTTGCCGATGTCATGGATATTCAAACCGATGTTCTCGCCCGCGCTGGCGTGCCTGAAAATCTTGCTGAAGGTGTTCTTCGTGATCGCCTCGGTCAAGTTTCCCGATCTGTTGCGCCGATCAATCATTATCAGGCCATTGACGCGGCCAAACTTCTCGATATTCCAATTATAAATATTCACACCCCCGCCGACAATTCCGTCTGGCATTTTATCGATCAATTTATCAAAGAAAAAAATCCATCCACTGTCGGCGAAGTTGTCAAAGCCTTGAAAGAAATTCCCGAATATGCCGAGGCTGTCAAATTACAAGCCGGACCATGTATTTTTTCCGGAGACGACAAATCTCGTGCCGGTAAGATCGTTGTCTCTGGCATGACCGGCGGCACTGGCGGCTCTGAAAAAGTCTATGAAAAAATGTCAAATGCCGGCATTGGCACCGAGATCGCTATGCATATTAACGAGAAAAATCGCGAAGAAGCCGCCAAATATTACGTCAATGTCGTCATCGCCGGCCACATTGCCTCTGACTCGATCGGCATGAATCTTATCCTAGACAAATTAGAAAAATTCGGCATCGAGATCATTCCATGCTCCGGCCTGATCCGTCATTCTAGACTTAAATAAGAGGCACTATGACCGACCAAGATTGTATTTTTTGCAGCATCATAAACGGCGAAGCTCCTTGTCATAAAATTTGGGAAGATGAAAAACATCTCGCATTCTTGACTATTTTTCCAAACACCAAAGGTTTTTCTGTCGTCATCCCTAAAAAGCATTATTCCAGCTACGCTTTTGACCTGCCGGATGACGTCTTGACTAGCCTGACTCTCGCTGCCAAAAAAGTTGGCAAATTACTCGATGAAAAACTCGATGATGTCGGTCGTACCGCATTGGTATATGAAGGTTTTGGCGTCGATCACATCCACGCCAAACTCATTCCGCTTCACGGTACTAAAGGAGATCACGAGTGGCAGCCACATAAATCAGATAATAAAAAATTCTTTGAAAAATACGAAGGCTACATCAGCTCCCATGACTTCACCCGCGCTGATGATAATTACCTATCAAATTTAGCAGATAAAATAAGATCCTAGCCACTTATTCGTGGTAGTAATATGCTAACTCCTAACTACCAACTACTAACTACTAGTACAAGGAGAGAAAATTGGAAAATTTAGATAATTCTTGGTCGTCGATCACCAACAATCAATCAGAGCCTCAACAGCCTGATTTTCAATACGCCAACCAGCCAAATCCAACCATTGAAATTCTCGATCATGAAGTCAATCAAATCCGTGAACATGAAACCAAGATTGAGCTGACGGGAGATCAATTGATGAAAAAGATCAGGCAAAAACAGCTTATAATTATCGCTGCTATTTTAATTATCATCTTAATTCCAATTATTATTTTCCTTTCCAAACCCAAACAAGTTCTTCTTTATTCAAAATATGAAGAATTTGGACCTTGTATTTCTCAAAAAAGTCAATGTTTTCAAGAAACAATTGTATATTTATCAGGAAAAGTTGCCTACAGCGGCAAAATCACAAAAACCGCCAACATCAGTCGGTCAAAAGTCAAAGATATTAAAAAACAGATCATCGATTCAAAACTCATTTCAACGGATTGTAAAGAAGCCCAAATCTTAATGGAATATAAATTAACTCATGTTCTAGCCGTCAATGGTCAAAAAAATGAGATTAAATCCCCTGGCTGTGAATCAGAAATTGACGTACTCGATTCCAATATTGAGAATATTTTAAAGTAGTCATGATGAAAAATTTTGCTATCTTTTTTAGCATCGCCACTTTACTCCTTGTCGGAACGCTTGTTTACGCCCAGATTTATCGAAATCAAACAATTCCACAAACTGCTCCTACCTACACTCCACCTAAAGGTGAGGTTTTAGGAACCCAAACCGAAAAACAGATCTCAAAAAATAATACACCGATAAATATAAAAATTGATAAAAATCCAGTCTTTCTGTATTGGCCCCAAAAAATCACCATCGAAACTACCCCGGCCACTGAAGTCCGTCTCAAAGTCACATACCCGAATGGTAGTATAAATAATAGTGGTACTGCTTCCGGTTTTTCAAACGATAAAGGTATATATGAGGTAAAATGGACTATTTCTGGCAAAAAAGATATTTTAGGCCAAGCCAAAGTCGAAGTTTCCGTCGGCAGTTTTGGTAGTTATGCTACCGCCGAATCAATATTTGATATCACAACGTCTCAAAAAATTACCCCCGCTCCAACCGCCGTCCCGACTCCTACGCCAGCGCCAAATCTACAACCAGAAGCCGAAATCCCACCTACAAACACTCTACCCGCCGCCCCCTAATAAGCTGGTAAGCAGTAATCTAATAGGCAATAGGCATTAAACTGATAATTAGTATGCATCAAGGGCGTGCGTACTAATTATGCTTACCCTACCCCCCTCGATACGTCATTCGGGGCCTGTCTTCGATACAACTCAGACCCTGAGCAAAGTCGAACGGGACCCGGAATCCACCCTCTTAATTCTTACCAGCCTATCAGCTTATTGCTTACCACTTCGTCTCCTGCTATATTAGTCTAAAAGGATTATAAATGAGCAAACAAAAAGTCGTAGCAATCGGTGGTGGAAGTGGTCTTTCAATGCTTCTGCGTGGTCTAAAAGCGTTTCCGATTGAAATAAGCGCCATCGTCACTATGGCTGATGACGGCGCCTCCTCGGGCAAGCTTAGGCGCGATTATGGCATCTTGCCGCCAGGCGATATCCGTCAGTGCTTAGTCGCGCTCTCCAGCGACGAAGAGCTCGTCACTAAACTTTTTGATTATCGTTTTAAAAGTGGCCGAGGTTTATCTGGTCATAGTTTTGGCAACTTATTTTTGGCAGCTCTTTGCGATATCACCGGCAGCTTTGAAGAAGCAGTCCACCGTGCCAGTGAAATTTTAGATACCACCGGCAAAGTCATCCCGTCCACCCTTTCAAACGTAAATATTGCCGCCGAATTGGAAAACGGCCATGTTGTCATGGGTGAATCAAATATTCCAGTTCTAGGCCATCGCTCCGCAATAAAAAAAGTCTTCACTGTACCAGAAAAAATAAATGCCAACAAAGAGGCTATCGATGCTATTAATGAAGCCGATTACATCATCATTGGCCCGGGCAGTCTTTATACTTCGATCATTCCAAATTTACTTATCAAAGGCATCACCAAAGCCATTATAGAAAATAAAACAGCCGAAAAAATCTTCCTTTGCAACGTTTCCACTGAAAGAGGGGAGACAGAAAAATATTCTGTCGAAGATCATATCGACGCTCTTATTAAACATGGTCACCCAAATATTATAAACTCATGCTTAGTCAATAATCACGTCGTTCACACCAACGGCGACGAAGGCAAGCTGGGCAGTATTCAAAATATCACTACTGATACAAAAAAATATAAAAACATAAAAATCATCCAAGCCGACCTAATCAACGACGACCTCCCTCTCTTCCACGACCCCAAAAAAATAATCTCCGCCATAACTAAAATACTAAAAATAAAATAAAAAAATTGCTATTTTCAAGCAATCATTTGATTTTATATCATTTGAAATTGGTTTGACATTTCGCCCCCTATTTCCCTGCATCTCCATCCGAAATAATTCCAGTTTTTGAGTCAATCACAAACCCTCGCTCCAGAGGATCCGCTGGGATTTCGCTCATATATTTTTTATCAACCAAATCTTGCATGGTCGCAGGAAAGGATCCATTTTTTTCTTTATATTGCGCTGCCAATTTTTCCATCGCAAAGATCAATTGCATATGATCGAGATATACTTTTGCCCGCTCTTTGACGTACTTATTTTTGCTTGTTTGATAAACCACCACATACAAATTATATGCCGTTGTCCGTTCGTTGGCTTTTGCAAAATAAATTCCCGACATCAATTTTGTAATCTCTGGCGACCCGGGACGATCGGCCGCAATCTTCAGATATTCCCCTGCTTTTTTGTAATTTTTCAAATTAAAATGTTCTGTCAGTCCCAAATAATAGGGGATTTCCCAGCTTTTTTTTAATCGTGGATTTTTCATTCCTTTTTCGCCAAGTGCGATCGTCTCTTTCACGTATCCTTCCCCTGGCATGATCAAAAGTCCAAAGCTATATGGATATGTAAAATTCGGATCAAGATCTGTGACTGTTGTTAAAAGTTCTGGTAATTTACGATATTTCCCCTGGGGATTTCCCCCTCCGTAATATTGGATTGTCTGTATCCACAAAATATCGGCAATGAAATTGTCCAAGCCCATCGATGCCTTTTTCAAAACATTTGCCGGCAATGGATGCGGTTCGATCAAAATATTTTCCGCCACATTTGGCTTTTTGGCAAATGACGCTTTCCATCCATCAAAATATAATTGCGCCAAAAAAATGCCGTCAATTATTGTAACGACCAATAGTAAATTCAAGACTTTTTGTGAAAATCTTGGCAACTTCATCTAGAATTCCTGTTTTTTCAATATCGCAATTGCGATCATTAATAAAAAGATTGAATATATCGCCGCGTACGCAATTACCCACAAGGTTTGGGTCGAGCCAGCCCCGATACCATAAACCACGCTTCCTCGTAGATTAAATTTATCCAAATTCGGAAATATATAATAAGCCACTTCCAAGCTGTATTTAGTAAAACCACTTGAGATTTTAATAATATGCATCAAAGTTGAAGCGCTATGCCCGATCACAAACAGTAACAATGAATAAACTGCGCTGGCGATAGGGGAAGTAAAAGACGAAAACATCAAGGTTAGTGCAATCATAAGCAAAATTTCAAAATAATTAAATACGATCGCCTCCATCAGTAAAAAATCAAAATGCCCTGTTTTATATCGAACCAATCCCATGAAAAAGACGCTCATCAGCATCATCATGACTCCCATCGTGCCGGCAAGCCCAAAAAATTTCCCGACTATCACGTCATTTCTCTTGATCGGTTTTGACAACAACATGAAAATTGTTCGTTTATCAAATTCTTTATAAACCAAATTCGTACCGATAAAAACCGCCATCAAGATCGAAAATAAAAAGATACTCGCCAGTCCAAAATCTTTGATCACTTTTGCGTCTTGATCAAGTGAAATCGAGCCAGCCAAGATTGATCCGACAATCATCAAAGCCGCGAACACGAAAATCACATACAATATTCGATCCCGAATCGTCTCTCGATAAGTATTTTGCGCAATCGCCAATATATTTCTCATTTTGATCCTTACAATTCTTGTTTTTCAATTTTTCATTTAAAATTTGTATTTTATTTTAAATTTTAAATTTGTAAATTTTAAATTATTTCCCTTTGCTTTTCAATCGTTTTTACAAAAAAATCTTCCAGACTTTTTGACCCTTTGGCCAAAGTCTTTGGTTCTCCATATTCAATCAGTTTTCCTCTGTCAATAATCCCGACTTTATCGCAAATCTCTTCCACATCAGCCAAAATATGTGAATTAAAAAAAACGGTTTTACCTTCTTTTTTTAGCTGTGTAATAATTTCTTTTATTTGTCGTCGTCCCAATGGATCGAGTCCATCAAGCGGCTCGTCTAAAAATATAATTTGCGGATCATTGATCAGCGCTGACGCCAATCCCAATCTTTGGTTCATTCCTTTTGAATATTTTCGAACCGGCACATTTTTTGCTTCCCCCAAGCCGACTTTTTCTAGTAAATCATTCACGCGTTTTGTGCGAATCTGTGGATCAATCGGAAACAATTTACCGAAAAATTCCAGCATTTCAAAACCGGTTAAATAATTATAAAAATATGGGTGCTCGGACATAAAACCGATTTTCTCTTTTGTCGTCGTTGCAGCATTGTCTTTGCCGAAAATTTTGATTTCTCCGTCTGTCGGGAATGCCAAACCGACGATCATTTTGATCGTCGTAGTTTTCCCAGCCCCGTTTGGCCCCAAAAAACCAAAAACCTCGCCTTTTTTAATATTTAAAGACAAGTCGTTTACCACCTGGACATCTTCCCCTCGAAGATGGTAAGATTTAGATAGATTAGTAATCTTTAGTGCTTCCATGATTACTATTGTAATAAAAACAAAAAAATTTGCAACCCCCCCCTGACAAAAAATAAAAAGCACGAAGCACGAAATCAGAAATCCCTGCCATCGTCCATCATCCCGCATAAATTATCAACTTATCCCGCCGCAGCGGGACCCCGCCTGAGTTTACCCCGCCATCGGCGGTGGGCGGTGGCTAGCTTACCAGCTTGGAATATCTTATGAATAAACAAAAAATCATCATCATCCTCGGTCCCACCGCCTCTGGCAAAACGTCTCTTGCTGTCAATCTCGCCAAGCAATTTAATGGTGAAATAATTTCTGCTGATTCAAGACAAGTATATATTGGTATGGATCTCGGCAGCGGCAAAGAAGGCGAAAGAACAGTTATTGATCTGCCAGAAATCGGAAAACAGTCCGCCAGAAGTATTGACGACATCCCTCAATTTCTCGTTGACATTATATCTCCAAAAGAAATCTATACTGTTTCTGATTTTGTTAAACAATCAACATTATTGATTAAAAATATGCAATCGCGCGCAAAAATTCCTTTCATCGTTGGTGGCACCAATATGTATATTCAAGCTCTCGTCGATGGTTACAACATTCCAGTTAGTGATGAAAATGAATTAAAGATCCGTAGCGATTTGGAAAAATTGCCACTTTCGGAACTTTTAGACAAATTAAAAATTGCTGATCCTGAGTATTTTCAGTTAGTTGATCAAAAAAATCCTCGCCGAGTTGCCAGAGCTCTGTCCGTTACTTTAGCCTCCGGTCAAAAATTTAGTCAATTACGGCAAAAAAAAGAGCCCGAATATGACATTTTATATCTTGCCCTAGATATTGATCGCCAAATACTATATGAAAATATTGATAAACGCGTTGACGATCGCATCGCCCTTGGCATGATCGAAGAAGTCAAAAATCTTCTTGAACAGGGGATTCTCAAAGAACGCCTCATTTCATTCGGCTTAGAATACCGATTTATCAGTCAGTATATTTCTGGCGACCTTGCCGATCAAGACGATATGCTCCAAAAATTAAAATACGCCACCCATGCCTACGCTCGCCGCCAATTAACCTGGCTTCGAAACAAGCTGCCGGTCATTTGGGTCAAAGATATTGATCAGGCCAAAATCCATGTTGAACAATTTCTTGTAAAATAAATATCTATTTGTGCTATAATAATAATGAGTACTAGTTACAAATTTTCAACTACAATTTCTGGAGGAAAATATGGTTTGTCCAAACTGTAGCAGTGAATATACTACAATTGAAGTTCTCGACAAATATCGGGAAGTCATTAAAATTGATCGTTGTGACAGCTGCGGCAGTTTTTCTCTTGATCGTCATGAGCTAAATCGTCTTGACCAGGAAACCACCGAAAAAATAGATGTTGCCTCGAGGATTGAAGATGAGGAGGATCATCCATTTGATTGTCCGCATTGCCATATTCCGATGAAGATTATCGCTGATCATAAGCACAATGATGCCAAGCTTCAAGTTTGCGAAGAATGCTTTAGCATCTTTCTTAAAAGAGGCTATCTTTCTAGATACTATGGCATCAAACAGACATCCCAAGTCGAATTACCAGATACTACAGGCATTTTTTCTAGCCGTGATCGCATTTTGGCCAGTCTTATTTCGATAATAATTATTTTATTTGGGGCCACTATTGCATATCTCAAACAGGCTGATTATTTCACTCTTTCAGCTGATGAAATTGTCGGTTCTTCAAATCCAAATTCTTCCGCCTTATTTTATGTTACCATCGGCGGCATTTTTATTCTTTTTATTTTTGGACTCATTTTGTCAATTTCCAAACAAAACCGCTCAATTCGTTTATTAGGCTGGTCCACCGTTCTTCTCTCAATCGCTCTGATTTTTATTCTTTCAGTATAGTAAATATATTTTTTTAATTACCAAGTGCTCTATTAATAATTTTTTCATAATAATCAGTCGGTCGGAACTTTTCACTTCCCGACAATGTCGTTGAGTAAATTAATTTATTATTTTTATCCAAAATCACATAATGCGCCAGCGAACTCTCGCTCGGCACCACTTGGAAACTGATCATCAAATTTTTTGTATCGCTATAAATTGGCCAGCCATTGTTTGGATTTTGCTTCAAATAATACTGGATTACTCCGATATTTTGATTACTCAAGCTTATAAAAGTCACATCGTTATTATTTTTATAATGCTCCAAAATTTCCTTTTGCTCAGCGATCAATTCTGATTTATTAGCCAATGGATCTTCCGGTATATTAAATTTCTCGGCTAGTATCTTCGGATCGATCGAATTAAAAAATGTAAATACTTTTACTTTGCCAGGAATATTTTTCAAATAAACCGCCTGGCCATCTTTGTTTACCAATACATGATATCCATTCACCTTTTGATTTATCTTGTAGATTGGCGGCGAAATTGCTTTATTAATTAATATTTGCAAAGTAAAAATACCTCCAAAATAAATCGCAATCAATAATATAAAAATTCCAGTTCCAGTCAACCAATATCTTAAATTTTGATTTTTGACCCAAAAAGGTACATTTTCAAGATCGACCTCGGCATCTTTTGGTAAATGATATTTCTCTTCAATATATTCCGTATAATTTTTTTCATTAGTCGTTTTTTTCATCGCCCCTCCAAAATAACTATTTCGTTAATATGAAACTATCCAACATTTCTTGAACTGTATTTTTATCTCTATTCCATTTTTGGCTTATAATATTTATACTGTACATTTTATCATTTTTAGCTATCAACAGCGTTGAAAGATTGTATTGTGTATCTTCTTTGGATTTTCCGGCAATCGATACAAAATTTCGCCCTTCCATTTTTTCTTTCCCAACCTTGACCGGTAAAATGTCAAAATCCTTTAAATTTTCCAGTCCAAAAAAATCATTATAATCTAAACCTTTAGGGTTATTTTCCATGAGGACACAGACTTCAGTCTCATGTATGACTTGGTCTCCGCTGCCTTTAATATCCCGATCAAAACAGTAATCTTTTTCTGGTTTCCTAAGGGTCCAACTTTCAGGATAGTCAATTTTATAGCCATGAGTTCGGAATTCCATAGTTTTCCATCCTTTTTGACTGTTAGTAATTTTCACTGGCTCCCTATGCATTAAATAATATATCAAACACCCAAGCGATAATACAATAAGTATGATCAGTCCAAATATAGATTTTTTATTCATAAAATCCTTTCCACTGCCAAATATCATCTAACTAATATCATATTACCAGCCGCAACCCAGAATGCAAGATAAATATATTTGATCAACAAAGATGAACAACGATGAACAAAATAAAGCGTCACTAGTTCGCCGCTATAGCGGCGAACTAGTGACGCTTATAGAATAAAAAACCCTCAAACCCCATCCGTCAAGATTACAATAAAGGAAAAAACAATTCCCCACTTAAAAAACCCAAAGATCAACCCGAAGGGCGGCCTTTCTGGCTCTTTCCTCCTTTTCCAGGAAGGAGAAAATATCATTCTATCAATGGTCCCTGCTTCTGCAGAAAGTAAAAAAAGTTCTTCCTATTCTTATCCGTCAGGATTATATAAAGGAAAAAATGATTCTCCACTTCAAAAACTTAAGTCAACCCGAAGGGCGGCCTATGCCGTTTTAATTTTTTAGAAAGGAGAATTATTTTTTCTCCTTAAGAGCGTGGCGGGGTG
>VFKW01000047.1 GCA_009885355.1 Candidatus Berkelbacteria bacterium | reverse complement strand
TAGCTTATTAGCTTATTGCTTACCAGCTTACTAACTTACTAGCTTATTAATTTCCAATTCAAGCAAACTCTCATCGATCTTAACAGATTTTTTCGCATCATTTTGATCCAAGCCGCCCTCTTTTATCTTCGTTGTAGTATCCGCCAAGAATTCTTCGCTTTTTTTATTCAGCAACTCAGTTATTTTATCACTTTGACTGACAAATCCAACTATCGCCGCCTCCCCTGCTTTATAACCGGCCACTTTTCTCAAATCTTGGATATGTCGCACAATCTCGCGATAATAACCCTCTTCTTTCAATTCATCATTGAGTTCTGTTTCCAATGCCACTTTCAAACCTTTTGACTCCCCTACTTTCACCGTCTGGGTTTTCACAAATCCATCGAAATCCCCTGAAAATTTCTTCACATTCAATTCATCGAGCAATATTTCAATCAACTCTTCCGGCATTTCGCCATCGATTTTGATCGACATTTCCCCAAGCGGCTGACGCACTTTCAATCCATTTTCAGCCCTGAGGGAATGCCCGATCTCAACTAATGCTCGGATTTTCTCCATCTGATCCAATATAGTCTTATCGATTTCACCACTTACCGGATAATCGCAAAGATGAACCGATTCCATTTCCCCTGCTTCTTTCATATTCTGATACAATTCTTCCGCAATAAATGGCGTAAATGGCGCAATCAATTTTGACATCTCTTTTAACACTTTATATAAAGTTGCAAAAAATGCCTTATCTGTTCTCTTTTTCGATCTTCTTATATACCAAGTCGACAAATCCGTCACCAGATCAGTTAATACGCGAGCCGCTTTTGTCAGCTCATATTTACCCATCCATTTATCCACATCGCTAATTGCCAAATTCAATTTGGCCAGCATCCATCGATCCATCGCCGTCAATTCAGAATTCTCCCCTGGTTTCCAACCTTCCAGCTCTGCAAAAGTCGCCAAATATTTATAGCTATTCCAAAGCGGAATCAATAATTTACGCACCATTTCTCTGACCGCATCGTCTGAAAATCGATAATCTTCCCCTATCGGCGTTGAAACCATCAGGAAATATCGCAAAGCATCTACTCCAACCGTATCAAATAATTCTTGAGGCGGTGTATAATTTCGCAGACTTTTTGACAATTTTTTCCCATCTTTTGCCAAGATCAATCCATTTACTACCACATTTTTAAATGCCGGCTTGCCAGTAACCATCGTCGATAATACATGCAATGTATAAAACCAACCTCGAGTCTGATCCAGCCCCTCGGCGATAAAATCAGCCGGAGCACCCGCCATAAATTCTTCTTTATTCTCAAATGGATAATGCCACTGCGCATACGGCATCGATCCAGATTCAAACCAACAATCAAACACCTCTGAAGTACGCTTCATCACCCCGCCGCACTTTTCGCACTTGATCAAAATATTATCAATCTGAGGCTTATGCAAATCCATATTCTGTATATCAGCCTTATCAACGGCCAATTGAGCCAATTCCTCCACCGAACCAACTACTTTAACATGTCCACACCCCATCTGTTGGTCATTCGATTGGTCATTGGTCATTGGCATTTGGCCATTCTTTTGGTCATTGGTCATTGGCATTTGGTCATTCGTCTGGTCATTCTGTTGGTCATCCTCTCCCGACTCCCGACTTCCCCTTTTGTCATCCTCGAGTCGGATGCAATCCGACATCGGGGATCTAGCCATACCCACACATTCCCAAACTGGCAATGGCGCTCCCCAATATCGCGACCTAGAAATCGCCCAGTCCTTGACACCCTCTAGCCATTTTCCAAACCGTCCATCTTTCAAATGATTTGGCACCCAATGAATTTCTTGATTATTTTTGATCAAATCTTCCTGCACTGCCGTCACTTTTACATACCACGAAGGCAAGGCATAATACAAAAGCGCCGTATCGCAACGCCAGCAAAATGGATATGAATGAGTGATTTTTTCTTTTTTATACAGCAATCCCCGCTCTTCCAAATCCGCTTTGATAAAATGATCCGCCTCTTTTACCTTTTTACCTTCACCAGGCAAACCAAAACCAGTCAACAATTTCCCTTCCAGATCCACCATTCGCACATCATTTGGCAAACTCTGCTCCTTTGCCACCCGCATATCATCCTCACCAAAAGCCGGCGCGATATGCACAATTCCCGAGCCATCAGTAGTAGTCACAAAATCAGCCCCATATACCTTATAATGATGATCAGCCGATGCCATCGAATACAAAGATTCGTATTCCATCCCTACCAGATCCGCCCCCTTCATCTCCTCCACAATATCATATTCCCCCATAATAACACTCAACCGATCCTTAGCCAGAATCAAAAATTCTTCCTTTTCTTGCTTGCCCTGCCGTAGCTTCAGCGAAGGCGGGTCATCCTGAATTCTCTCTTGCTTGCCCGGCCGTAGCCCTAGCGAAGGCGGGTCATCCTGAGCCTGTGAAGGATCTAGATCCGCAGATCGCACCTTAATCTTCACATACTCAATCCCCGCCCCCACCACCAATGCCACATTACTAGGCAATGTCCAAGGAGTAGTAGTCCAAACCAGAAAATAAGTATTACTCTTCTCTTCTGTCATCCCGAACTCGTTTCGGGACCCACTCTCCCCCGCTACACCAATACTCTTCGAGCCTGTCGAGAAGCTACCTTCAGTATTCTCCCCCTGGCTCTTACCGCTTACCAGCTTACTGCTTACCAGCTGGGCACTAGAGGAATCGTCCCCCGCCTCCCCTTGGTTCTTACTGCTTACCAGCTTATTGCTTACCAGCTGGGTACGATTGGAAATTGGAAATTTGACAAATACGGATTCGTCCTTTACATCCTTATACCCCTGCGTCACCTCAAAATTCGACAATGTCGTGCCACATCTCGGACAATACGGACTGACGCGATAATCCTTATAAACATAACCCTTATCCCAGATCTGTTTAAAAACCCACCAAACCGACTCTATATAATCATTATCCATCGTCTTGTAGGCATTTTCCGTATCGATCCAACGCCCCATTCGCTCGATCGTCTTCACCCACTCCGAAGAATACCGCATCACGATCCCGCGCGCTTTTTGGTTAAATACATCGACGCCCAATTTTTCGATATCCGCTTTACCCTTCAGGCCCAATTCTTTTTCAAGCTCATATTCAACCGGCAAGCCATGACAATCCCAACCGTTCTTGCGAGGCACATAAAAGCCCTGCATCGTCTTATATCGAGTTACCACATCTTTAATCGCCATCGCCAAAATATGCCCATAGTGAGGCAATCCTGTCGCAAATGGCGGTCCATCATAAAAGCTATACCTCGGCGAATCCTTGCGAAGTTCCAAACTCTTCTCAAAAATCCCCTCATCTTTCCAAAACGCCAAAACCTTCTCTTCAATCTGTGGAAATGTCTCACCAGTAGTCTTTTTCATAATTATCCTCTTCCCCGTCATTCCGGGCTTGTCTACGATATGACTCAGACCCTGAGCAACGTCGAACGGGACCCGGAATCCATTCCTTATTCCTTATTCTATATTCATTATTCCAATTATAAGCCAAACCATAAAAAACTTCAAGAAACAAAAAAGAAACGCTTGTTCAGAGCGCCTCTTTCATTTTAAAATATAAATTAAAGCGTTGGCCCCGCCAATGCATCAGACCATATCCCAGAGCCATCCTTAACATACAATTTTGTTGAAACGGACCCGCTAAAAATACCACCACACATCACAGTAGCTGAAGTAGCCGAAGCAGAAACATTAGAATTCGAGCAGGCTGTAGCAGAC
>VFKW01000072.1 GCA_009885355.1 Candidatus Berkelbacteria bacterium | reverse complement strand
TTATTCTGGAAACGCAACCTATGCTGTCAAATTCATTTACGATCCAACCACCAACACTTGGCCTCGCACAATGGCCGGCCTACCACACAAAGACCGCATCACGGATATTCAAATTGCCCCCAAAAATATCATTGTCCAATATACGAGTGAAATCTACAAAGCCGGCAAAAAAGATCACGACGCTCAAACTATAGGCTCGGGTAATGCCAAATTCTTCATCGACGGAACAATGACCACCGGAACCTGGTCTAAAACAGCCAGCAAATCCCGCACCATCTTCAAAGACGCCGCTGGTGTCCAAATCACCCTCAACCGGGGTCAAACCTGGATCGCAGTAGTAAAAACAACCGCCCCAGTCACCTGGACCACAACTCCATAAATAAAAAAGGGGGATTATGAAATCAAAAACACCCATCGAAAAAGCAATAATAATTTCAGGCCCTATCATCGCTACAATTTTCTGTATCACCTCAATAAAATTGAATCAACTATTACCGGTCTTTCAAGAAAATTTATCAGATAACCCAAATATAAAAAACGCCCAAACTATATTTTACATAATGGCTGGATTATCCCTTATTATTTCAATTTATAATTATTTCTCGCCACAAATGCCTTATAAAAAAACAATTACTTACATTTCCTTAATCCTATTAATTATCTTCGTTATTCTTTACCAACCACTTGTAGTCAAATTCGTCCTAGGTCCAATCTACAACATGACAAACATTACCAATTAATTAAATATATTCATTGACTTAACTTATAATAACTGGCTCTGGTAAGATTGACGAAATCGATTATTTTTGCTATACTTTTTTTGATCTAAAACTTAACAAATTACTGATTTGAAAGAGGGGATAATATGATAGATCGCGCAGATACCTTAGATGGAATCCGGAAAAAAATTTACGAATATCTTGAGATAAAAACAATCCTTGCAGGCACACGTTTCACTTTCAGTTACTCGAAACAAACAGCACCTCCAGACGGAGAACAGCAAGATATCCAAATCGATGGTCTTATTGAAAATATGACCATTATAAATGGGAAAAAAACAGCTTGGGGAGAAATCTACTTCAAGACCGAAGACTACAAACACGCCAGAAGATGTTGCTATCTAAAGGTAATGCTCACCGGCGAAACAGAGATAGTATTCGACAAAGAAAAAATAGGTCAATCCGAGTTTGACGGCATATTAAAGATAATCGACACTCAATAACTCTCTGCGATATTATTAGCAGAAACACCAATAGTCGTCTAAGGACGGCTATTTTTTTAGAAACATTTCATTACAATTAATCGCAATACCAATGAACTACCCCGCAGCAAGCTGACGGAGTATCATACCCTTCGTCGTCATCCCGGAAACGAGAGGCACTCGATATCCGGGATCCAAGTATTATATTTATTAGATTCCGGATCTAGGATCCCATCCTGTCCGGAATGACGACTTTAGTGTGTGTTCGCACGTAGCAAAATGACGGAGTATTAACCCTAATGGAAAATAAATAAAAAGACCCTCACGGGTCTTTTTATTTATTATTAATTTTTATTTTAATACCAGTGTTTAGAATTCCAGAAATTCCATGCGGCAGTTGGTGTTTTATATCTTCCTTGAATATATTTTAAACCCCATTCAATCTGTTTATATGGATCATTTCTAAAATTTTCCCCACCCTTACTACAAGGCATGGCCTGAGGAATACCACATGCACTTGAAGATGCATTATATGCATGATAGTTCCAACCAGACTCTCTGTTCCAAAGATTTTCAAGAGCGGCAAAGTGACCTTCACCAAACATCTCGTCAGATCTCTTTTTAGCATAAGCTTTCACATCACTATCAGGGACCTTGGCAACCGGTGCCACTACAACCGCTCTTTCACGAGCAGTCGTATTACGAACTATCGCCTTGGCCACAACCACAGGGGCTGGAGGAATAATCGGCTCAACTTTAATATTGATCAATTTTTCCGGCAAAACAACTGGTAAAGATTTAGTTGTATCAAGTTTAAGATTTGACTTAAAAGTCGCATCAACAACTTGAGTAGTCGGCTGATAACTTGCACTGATCATGATGAACAATGCCATATAGCCAACCATTTTCACCGCCAATGAATTGGCGATCATTTTTTCCAAATATCTTTTATTTACTTTTTTAACACGTTTGCCAAATTTCTTTATATTCTTTTTGACAATTTTAGTAGCGTTTTTTTGTTTAATCTTAACAAATCGCTCAACCCTCCTTAAGAGTTGAGTTAACATATAAATCTACTTCCTTCTGCTCTTTTAAAAAAGAAAAATTTCTTTTAATCAAGAACGTTATAAATTATACCATGATGAGCTTGTTTTGTCAAGTGTCTATAGCAATAATTTGCAAAATTTCAAACCTTATGATATCTTATTATGCCACTTTTCACAAATACTCAAACCGAGACCGCTGAAAAACCTAATTATGGAGGTAAAAAATATATAATATTGTTCGAGCCCTGCCTACCGGCAGGCAGGTTGTCGAGAACTATTAGGTTTATACTTCTCGACTCGCTTTGCTCGCCCCGAAGGGGCCACTTAGTGGCTCGAAGAATAATTAGGTTTTTCAGCGGTCTCAAACCTGATCTTGCCATTTACCCCAAAAAAGACTAATCTAATCATATAGCAAATCAATTAATTCTTCGAAATAATTTTCTTAATACTTAATACTTAATACTTAATACTGGAAAAAATATGGATTTATTTGACACTTCAAACAATAAAATAACCGAGCCGACCAACAATTTCCCCCTAGCCGAACGCCTTCGTCCGCGCAATCTTGACGAAGTATTCGGCCAGGAACATTTACTCGGCAGAGATAAACCTCTTCGTCTCCTTATCGAATCGGGCAATATCACCTCGATCATTTTCTGGGGACCTCCTGGCAGCGGCAAGACCACCTTAGCTCGCCTCATCGCTATTTATACAAAAAGTAGATTTATCGAATTTTCTGCCGTCACTGCTGGCATCGCCGAGGTTCGCAAAGTCTCCGAAGAAGCTGATAAATTATTGCGCTTCAATGGCGAAAAAACCATTTTATTTATCGACGAAATCCATCGTTTCAATAAAGCCCAACAAGACGCCTTTTTGCCCCACGTTGAAAAAGGCACAATCATTTTAATCGGCGCCACCACTGAAAATCCCGGCTTCAGTGTCAACGCTCCACTTATATCAAGGTCCCGTGTTTTCAAACTCGAAGAATTGCCCGACGAATCCCTAAAAGAAATCCTAAAACGCGCTACCAAAGAATATCCCGACCATAAATTTGATAAAAAAGCTCTCGACCATATCATCAAAACCGCCAATGGCGACGCCCGCACCGCCTTAAATGCCCTCGAGCTCGCCACCAAATTATCCAAAAATATCGACCTCGATTTAGCCGAAAAAGCCGTCCAAAAAAAAGCCATCTACTACGACAAAAAAGGGGATTGGCATTACGACACCATTTCCGCCTTTATCAAAAGCATGCGCGGCTCCGACCCCAATGCCACATTGTATTGGCTTGCCCGCATGCTAAAAGCCGGCGAAGACCCCGTCTTCATCGCCAGACGCATGGTCGTCTTTGCCTCCGAGGACATCAACGTGGCCAACAACACCGCCGCTATTTTAGCCAGCTCCACTATCCAATCAGTCAAACTCATCGGCATGCCAGAAGCCCAGATCATCCTCGCCCACACCGCCGTCTATCTGGCTATGTCGCCCAAATCCATCGCCACCTATGCTGCTTATATGGAAGCCTCAGCCGACATCGACATCGAAAAAATCGGTCCCGTTCCACTCCATATGCGAAACGCCTCCAACAAAGTCATGAAAGAAATGAACTATGGCAAAGGCCACGTCCGCTACCAATGGCAAGACCCCGAACAACACAAAACCCAAACCTACCTACCAGACGAGCTAAAAAACAGAAAATACTACCGCCCCGAAGAATTCAAATAATATTTCGGCTGTCATTCCAAACAATGTCATCCTGAACCCTGCCTACCGCAGGCAGGTTGTTTCAGGATCTACCCAGTGATCCCATTCATCACCACAAGGAGCCTCATGACCAATGAAAAAATCGACCAACTAGCCCAAATCATCTGGTATTATCACCTAATGAATCATAAGGTTGAAAAAGCCGATTGCATCCTTGCCCTCGGCAGCCACGATACTCGAGTCGCCGAACGTGCCGCCGAATTATATTTACAAAATTACGCCCCAATAATCATTTTTTCCGGAGGAACAGGTGAGCGGACTCCGGAAATGTGGAAAAATTCTGAAGCCGAGGTATTTACAAAGATTGCTATCAAAATGGGCGTTCCGAAAGAACAAATATTGCTTGAAAATAAATCAGCAAACACCGGCGAAAATATCCAATTTACTTACAATTTAATCCAACAAAAAAATCTACATTTTAAAAAAATTATTTTAGTCCAAACTCCATATATGGAAAGACGGACTTATGCTACTTTTATGGCTCAATGGCCTAATAAAAATACTAAATTTACAGTTACATCTCCCCAATTTTCTTTTCAAGATTATTGCAGCGACAAATATCCAAAAGATAAGATTATCGCTATTTCAGTTGGCTACTTGGAGCGAATAAAAATCTATCCAGACAAAGGCTACCAAATCTACCAGGAAATCCCCGACAATGCCTGGAATGCCTATCTCGAACTCTTACCAATAGTCAAATCAGGTTCTTATACAAATTATCTCACAAATCAGGTATAATAAAATCAAAGGAATTTATATGAATAAATTAAAACCAATTATCGAAATCAACAATCAAAAATACGAACGTATCCCGGTAAAAACCCATATGATCCATATCAAAGAATCCATCGAACCGATCATCGAGGAGTTAGTCAAACCCAAGATCGAAAAAGGGGATTGGATCGCCATTTCTGAAAAATTCATCACAATCAGTGAAGGCCGCATTATTCACGAATCCGCCGTCAAACCTGGCTGGCTAGCCAAATTTATCGTCAAAGGCGTCAAAAAATATCCCGACGACATCGGCTATTCCCACCCCCGCAAAATGCAAGTTGCCATCTGGCAAGCCGGCTTCTGCCGCATGCTCGCCGCCACCATCATCGGCGGCCTAACCAAATTAATTGGCCGCCATGGCGATTTCTATCGCATCGCCGGCAACCGCATCTCTGAAATCGACGGCTTCAACCCAGCCGCCATGCCCCCATTCAACGAATTCGCCATGCTAGGCCCCGCTGATCCAGCTAAAACCTGCCAACAAATCGAAGACAAATACAACATCCCAACCATCATAATAGACGGCAACAACATAAACACAGAAGTCCTAGGTATGAGTAAAAATATCCCCGTCACCAAAGAACAAGCCCGAGAAATCCTACTAGACAACCCCATGGGCCAAAACGACGAATTAACACCTATAATAATCATTAGGAAAAATAATAATGGATGATAGAAATCAGACAATTATTATTTATGACCAATTCTCAGATGTAATAGCCAAAAAATTTAATAACATCGGGACGCGGACTGAAGACATTAAAAAAGCTTTTTCATACATAAATAAAGACAACCCCAAAGTCCTAGAACTTGGCTGTGGAAATGGCCGCGATACTCAAGAAATCCTGAAATATACCAATGACTATATCGGCATTGACGCTTCCAAAGGCATGATCAAAATCGCCAAAGAGCAAAACCCAAACGCAAATTTTATAATCTCCAAAAGCGAAACTTTTGATTTTCCTCAAAATATTGACATCATATTTGCCTTCGCCTCACTGCTCCATAATTCTAAAGAAGAATTTAGCCTAATCCTAGAAAAAGCCTTCAATTCTCTAAACGATAATGGAATTTTCTTTATCTCTGTAAAAAAGGGCAAATACCAAAGAAAAGAAAAAATCGACGAATTCGGCACTAGAATTTATTATGATTATACCGCAGAAGATATCGAAAAATTAATCAAAGATAAATTCAAAACCATTTATAAAGACCTAAGTGAACTCCGCGGAGAAACTTGGCTAGAAATAATTATTCAAAAAATTTAATAGTACTTATATTGCAATCAGAAAAATCATTTTCAATGTCATTCCAACCAAGCTTAGCGAGCGGAGATACTGTCCTGAACGATAACCGAATGGGAATCTTACCCCCCCATGTCATTCCGAGCGAAGTCGAGGAATCTTACATGAAACAATACTACCTCTACATCATGGCAAGTCCTTCTGAAGTCCTCTATATTGGCGTTACCAACGATCTAAAGAGACGCGTTTACCAACATCAAAACAAACTTATTGATGGTTTTACAAAAAAATACAATTGCATAAATCTTCTTTATTATGAAATATCAAATGATATTAATGTAATTATTAGCAGAGAAAAACAAATAAAAAACTGGAATCGCCAAAAGAAACTAAATTTAATCCAAACACAAAACCCAGATTTTATTGATACATCTTCGATGATAAATTGATTTATAAGATCCCTCCACTCCGGTCGGGATGACATAGAAAAGGTCGGGATGACAAAAAAAAGGTCGGGATGACAAAGAAAATGATTAAAACAACAGAAAATAGCTCTTGATAAACTCGAACAATATAATCTCCTAGACAAACCAGAACTATATATAGTATAACTAATCTATGCAAACAACCCCTCATCGCGACAACATTTGGCTTGAAAAACGCCTAAATCACATTTGGCAGACCTATTTTAAAGACGTCGAAAAGATAAATCGCGTCTATATTCGCTTTGGCAACTCTACAAAAAACCAACTCGGCTGCATAACCGCAAAAGGCCCGCGTAAATCTTTTCGCCTCCCTGGCCGTTTCCCCAAACCTTCTTGGTGGCTTCCCGAATCATACTCTGTCATCACCATGAACAATTTATTTAAAAATCCCGAAGTCCCCGACGAAGTCGTCGACACCACCATCGCCCACGAACTAGTCCACTACTCCCACGGCTTTTCCTCGCCCCACCCCCAGCTTTTCCGCTATCCGCACCAAGGTTCAGTCGTCACCAAAGACCTTATCAAAAGGGGACTCGGCGAGCAATATAAATTCCAAAAAAAATGGCTCAAAGAAAATTGGCGCCAGTTTCACCTCAATAATACAGACTAAGCAATATTATCCCCAACTACTAGCTACCAACTACCAACTATTAAATACTCTATAGCATATACTAAATACTCTATAGCATGCCAGTTATCCACAGGCATTTTTATCATATAAATTGTATAATATAACTAAGTATGAATAAGGAGGGCAAAGATCACTGATCCTCAGATTTTAGAATATGGATTTGCCACCATTAAGCACAGAATTTTTCACTGTCGCTATTTTGGATTTATATACCAATTTAAGAGGTAAAATAGTGTTATTAAATAAGATAAAATTATTATTTAAACAAATCACGACTTTACAAAAAAGCCGCCTTATTAACGATGACCACAAAAAAATATTAACTCTAGCAGAAGAAAGAATCAACCATATCGAAAAATTGGAAAAAATCGATCTGGAAATGATGCAAATTCAAAAATCAACCAAGACCACCATCCCAAAAATGATCGGGCTACACAATTATTTAAGAATGCGCTCAAAATGGTATTACAATTGGCACATGAAACCATTTTCTTCCCGAGTCCATGTCACAACCCTTATCCTCTGGATATTTTCCTGCGGATTTCTATTATTTATAAATGTGAGCCAACCAATACATCAAGCCTATGCCTCCACTACTGACTGTACATGGACAGGAGCAGTCAATTCCAATTGGTCAAACGCTGGCAACTGGTCTGGCTGTGCTGTCGTCGGCGGAATACCCGATAACACAACCAATGCTATTTTAAGTTCTGACTCCACTGCGATAACTATCGACGCACCCGCTACTGCCGCTTCCTTTAATGCAACCGGCTACACTGGCACTATTACTGCCAATGCGAATTTAACTTTAAGTACTGCAGGCACTGGCACCGGAAACTTCACTTTAGGCGCCGCCACCTACACCGCCAACGGCACCACCATCACCGTCCCAGGTTCTTGGGACTCATCAGCTGGCACATTTACCGCAGGCGCTTCCACCGTCAAATTCACTTCTACCGCTATCGGCAACACTATCAAACCAAAATCATCCGGAAATTCATTTTACAATCTTACGTTTGACGGCTCTGGCGGAGTCTGGACGACTTCAACCAATGCCATGGTCATAGCCGGCGCCCTCAATATCACGACCGGTACTTTCAATATTGCAAATCTAGCCCTTACTGTCTCTGGTGATATTACTTGTACAGGCACACTAGACGCATCATCAAACGGCAATATCACCGTCGCTGGTAGCGGTGCGACGGTCAATTTCTCAGGCGGCACATTTATCAAAGGAACCACCGGGATATTATTGTTTAGTAGAACCGGAGCAGGCACATATACATTTACACTTACGCCCGGCTCAAGTGATTTTGGTATTGTCAAAGTCTATCCGACAAATGGCACAACAGGCACAACAAATACTTTAACTCTCACTCAGGGCTCAACATTTAAGGTGACGTCCCTTGAGCTAAGATACCTTGCTATGGCTAATTATGGAAAAGCTGATATTACAAACAGCACACTGATTCTTACCGGTACAGGTACACCCCTAGTCGAAGCTGTAGGCGCCGGTGTTTCAAATCCAATGATTACTACCGGATCGACAATTACATACACCGGTTCAGGATCCGACACTACCATAACTGCGCTCCCAGCATCTGCCAATAATAATTACAACAACCTAACCCTCGCACCCACTTCTACCACCACTTACAATCTTGCCGCCATCCAAAGCGGAACCAATGCAATCGGAGGCGCTTTTACTATCGACACAAATGCCACTTTTAATCCATTAACCTATGCTTTTACAGTCACTGGCGCCTTTGTAAACAACGGCAATTTCGGTATCAGTGCCACTAAACCCTCAGGTGTCCATATCTTCTCCAGTACCTGGAGCAACAATAATAATGCAAATTTCTATGTTTCTACCAATGCGACCAATACTACTATTTCAGGAGCAGTTACTAACGCAGGCACAGTCATTACCGCCGGAACAGGCACGAATATCGCATGGTTACCTTCTTCGGCTGGAAATGTTACCTTTACTGGTTCAGCCAACAGTATCCCAGCCAAAAATTTCAATACTTTAACTTTGCAAATCGGAGGCATTTTAACTAGCTCGATAGGAGTAAATACTCTAGTTGTCAATTCGTCATTAACTATTTGGGGATATAATTTTTCAGCCAATTCAATTTCCGGTGGCGGCTATATCACTACTATAGGAAGCGGAGGAAATTTAAGTCTCCCGACAAATGCCGGCAGTGTACACTTTTACAACGAAGCCTACAGTATTCCAGCAAGGAATTATACTACTTTACAATTATATGCAGGCGGAACCCTAACAGGTACAACCTCGGCAGCTAGCTTAACCAATTCTGCCGGCACACTTTCTATTGGAACAAATACATTAAATGTCTCTGGATCTTTGACTAATAGCGGCACTGTATCAATTTATGGTGGCACTCTAGATGTTGACGGAAACATTTCAACCGGCACACTAACCTGCTCAGGTGGATCAATTATAAATATCGCCGGCAACTGGGTAAATAATGGCACATTTACCGCCAGCACAAGCACAGTTACTTTCAATGGCACAACCACAATTTCCGGCTCAAGTACAAATACATTTAATAATATAGTTATTTCAAATAGTTTGACGGCACCGAGCACAAATATGAATATTGCAGGAAATTGGACAAATAACGGAACTTTTACACCAGGCACAGGCACAGTTACTTTTAATGGCACCAATACGGCAACCATATCCGGCAGTAATACTTTTAAAAATCTTACTTTTGATACTTCGGCAGGCGCAAAACAAATAAATATCACCGCAAACTCTACCCAGACGATAAATTCAGGTGGCACACTCACTTTTTCTACATCGGTTAACAAGATTCTCACGCTCCGCAGCACCTCAAGCCCAACTAAATATACATTCTCAATCCCAAATGATATTACTGATGTAAATTATGTAAATGTACAAGACAATCAAGTGACAGGCAAAACGATCACTGTTGGTGCTGGCGCAACTGTTACCGACTGCACTGACTGGATCGTTCCTTCTTCTGTTTCCGGCTATTTATATGATTCTATCGGGGGTAATTATATTACTGACCCAAAAACAATAAATCTTTCGGTTAACGGCGCCGCATCTACTACCACTGAAAGTTCAAATGGAGCATTTACTCTTACCCCAATATCCCCGTTTGTGGCAAATGATGTCCTTACAGTATATATAGAAGGTGAAACCGAAAAAGCCTCCACTATTACAATTATTTCAGCTCCCCAAAATTTTACAAATATAAATCTATATCAAAACTATACAACCCTTCGTCAGGAAACAGGCAAAACATCAACCACAAATGCCAACTTAGCAACAGGCGATGACATAGGCGGAGACGATCTTCTTTTTGCCGTCAACGGATCAAATGTGGCCACTTTTGCCCAAAATCTATACATATTTACCTCAAAAACCTACGCTCCGGCAGGGAACGTTATTCTCCAAGGAGATTTAGTCAATAATGGCACATTTTCGGCTAGTAGCGGAACTACTACTTTTGACGG
>VFKW01000102.1 GCA_009885355.1 Candidatus Berkelbacteria bacterium | reverse complement strand
CGATATGGGGTATGATACTCCACTAGCTTACTGCGGGGTAGTTTCATTATTGGATTATGATATAAAAAATGATAGAATTATACCTGAAAGGGAATTTATGGATGAGCGAAAAGTGCAACTTGGGGAGTTGTTGAAAATTGATGACAAAGTTAAACGAGTGGCTGAGATACAGGAGATGATGGGGAAGCCGGATTTTTGGCTGGATCGGGAAAAATCGATTAGCTTGAGTCAGGAAATGACGGCTTTACAGAATATCTTGGATGATTTTGAATTGTCCGAAAGTGATGAAGAGATTGCCAAATTGGAATTTCAAGCATTATTGTCAGGGAAACATGATATGAGTAGCGCGATTATTTCGTTGAATGCAGGCGCTGGCGGGACAGAGGCACAGGATTGGGCGGCGATGTTGCTGCGGATGTACTCACGATATGCGGAGAGAAAAGGCTATAAATTTGAGATATTGACCCAGTCGGACGGGGAAGAGGCGGGGATCAAGAGTGTGACGGTACGCGTGGTTGGGCCATATGCTTATGGGTATTTATCATGCGAAGCCGGAGTGCATAGGTTGGTTCGACTGTCGCCATTTGATGCGGATCATGCCAGACACACTTCATTTGCCGGATTGGAAGTGATACCAGAATTAGAAGATGCTGGCGTTGTCGAAATCGATCAAAAAGATCTGAAAATTGATGTGTTTCGTTCGGGCGGACATGGCGGGCAGAGTGTGAATACGACGGACTCGGCAGTTCGGATCACTCATTTGCCAAGCGGATTGGTGGTAACATGTCAAAATGAGCGTTCGCAATTGCAAAATAGGGAATTGGCGATGAAAGTATTGCGATCAAGATTGAATCTGATCGCAGAGGAAAAACGTCGCAAAGATGAACGGCAACTGAAAGGTGATGTGGAGTCGAACGAGTGGGGGAGTCAGATCAGATCTTATGTTTTACATCCTTATCAGATGGTGAAGGATCATCGAACGGAATATGAGACGAGTGATACGACAGGAGTGCTGAATGGAAATATTGATGAGTTTATTGAGGCTTGTTTGAGGAAAAGGAAGGCGTAGGAACAAATGTCAAATTTCCAATTCCAAATGTCAAATCAATGTCAAATTATATCAAATTTCAAAAATTTAAGAAAAAGGTGCGTTTTTTGAGCGGCCGCATAAAAAACGCACCTTTTTAGGCTTTTTTAGCTGTTTAGTATTTGGATTTTGGATTTGATTGGAAATTAGGATTTTGATATTTGGATTTTATATTATGGGTCTTGAATAAGATGATAAAAATAGTATAATTTAATAGTTAAATAACGATGATTTTAGGAGTATATTATGTTTGATAAAGCAAAACAAATGTATGATTTGCAAAAAAAAGCCAAAGCGATGCAAAAAGAGTTGAAAGAGACTGAGATCGAGGCGAAGAGTTCTGATGGGCGAGTGAGCGTGGTTTTTAATGGGGAAATGCACCTGGTAAATTTGAAAATTGATGATTCTTTACTAGAAGATAAATTTGAACTTGAGAAAAAACTCAAGGGAACTATTTCTGAAGGATTGCAACGGGCTCAGGCAGTCGCAGCTGAGAAGACAAAAGAAATTATGAAAGAAATGAACCTTAATATTCCTGGAATGTAGGCAGCTTCGCTGCAGTATAGTATATAGTATATGGTATATGGTATATGGTATATGGTATATGGTATATGGTATATGGTATATGGTATAT
>VFKW01000080.1 GCA_009885355.1 Candidatus Berkelbacteria bacterium | reverse complement strand
AGGCCATCGACAGGGGCGATCTCAAAGGTTTCAGCGCCGAGTTCGATGATTTTGGCTTTGAGATTTTTATATTGCTCGAGGACTTTTTTGGCGTCAACTTTATTTTGCATATCCATCCACGGATTTATCTCGTATTCGATATCATAATAGGTTGGGGGACAAAGAAGGATTTTTTTCATTTGACTCCATTTTGATTTAGTTATTTTTGGTTTTCCGAGTCATTCTTGGTTATCGTAGCTCAAGCTTCAGCTTGTGGTATTCTTGGCAGACTAAAGTCTGGGCTACAAATATAACCGTAGTTCAAGCTTCAGCTTGTGGTATGCTTGGCAAGCTAAAGCTTGGGCTACAATATGCTAAGATTTTCTTTTTCTTTAAAAAGTATAACAAATTGGAAGGCTGGCTGTCTAGCGATTTTATCTTACTATTTAGAGATTTTTGAAAAACTTTTTTCGTCATCTCGGACACTCTTGTCGTCATCCCGGAAGCGAGTGGCACTCGATATCCGGGATCCAGCTATACCAATAGATTCCGGTTCCCCGCCCGGAATGACGAATTTTAAGCTTTTTAACGATCTTTTTCACCTTGCGCAGATGTTTGACTGCGTGTAGAATATGGTTATGAATAAAGATGAAATTAAGGTACGAATCGAAAAATTGCGTGGCTACATCGATGATTTGCGTTATCGCTATCATGTTTTGGACGATCCGACGATTACAGATATGGATTATGATTCCCTGACGCGGGAATTGGTGGAATTGGAGAGGCAATATCCGGAATTTTATGATAAAAATTCGCCTTCGCAAAAGGTAGGTGGGGCGCCGCTAGATAAATTTGTGAAAGTAACTCATGCGTCGCCAATGTTGTCGCTTGGTGATGCTTTTGATGAAAAAGAGATGAAGGACTGGTTTGAGCGGATGGTCAAATTGGTCGGGGCCGAGGCTTTGGAAAAGTCGGGATTTTATTGTGAATTAAAAATGGACGGTCTGGCTTCGAGTTTGGTCTATGAAAATGGGGAATTTGTGTATGGCGCAACCAGGGGAGATGGAAAAATAGGGGAAAATATAACGGAAAATTTGAAAACGGTGGAGAGTATTCCTCTGAGATTGCGTAAGAATTCGAAGTTTTTTCATGAGGGGCGCATTGAGATACGGGGCGAAGTTTATATGCCAAAGAAAAGTTTTGAAGATCTAAATAAATTGCGCGAGCAAAATGGGGAAGAATTATTTGCCAATCCTCGAAACGCGGCGGCGGGGTCATTGCGACAGCTGGATCCGAAGATTGTGGCTTTGCGAAATTTGGATTTTCGGGCTTATGCAGCTATCGGGGTGGCTGTATCGACTCACGAGCAAGAGCATGCGGCGGCGAAAGACCTGGGGTTTATCAGCAACAGCGAAAATACGTTTTGTCGAAATTTGGATGAGATATTTGAATTATGGTATAAATGGGAAAAATTGCGTCCGTCTTTGCCTTATCAAATCGATGGGATGGTTGTGAATGTCAATGACAAGGAGCTGTTTGCGCAGTTGGGCGTGGTTGGCAAGGCACCCCGCGGGGCGATGGCATTCAAATGGCCGGCAGAGGAAGCGACGACGATCATCGAAGATATTCAGGTAAATGTAGGCCGCACAGGGACTTTGACGCCGGTGGCATTTTTGAGACCGGTCTTGGTGGCCGGCTCGACAGTGTCGCGGGCAACACTGCATAATATGGATGAGATAGTGCGAAAAGATCTGAAAATAGGGGACACGGTGATCGTGCGAAAAGCGGGGGATGTAATCCCTGAAGTAGTGCGGCCGATAGTGGAATTGAGAACGGGTAAGGAGAAGGATTTTGTGATGCCAGAGGTTTGTCCAATGTGCGGGGGTGCGGCAGTGCAGAAGCCTGGCGAGGTGGCTTTTCGATGCGTGAATAAGAATTGTTTTGCCTCTTTGCGACGCAGGCTTGAACATTTTGTTTCAAAGGCGGCGTTTAATATCGATGGGCTGGGACCGCAGATAATTGATCGGTTGTTGGACGAAGGGTTGATTGAGGATGCGTCGGATCTGTTTTTGTTAAAAGAAAGTGATGTTTCAGGCCTAGATCGGTTTGGAGCGAAGTCGGCGACAAATTTGATAAATTCTATACAGGAGCATAAGAAGATTGGTCTGGCGCGATTTATTTATGCACTGGGCGTAGCCAATGTTGGCGAAGAAACCGTTCGCGACATAGTCGCGAACTTACAACTGACAACTAACAACCCACAACAGATAATTTTGATGATAAAAGAGAAAAGTTTAGAACAGTGGCAGGAGGTGCCGGATATCGGGCCGGTGGTGGCTGGGAGTATTTTTGATTATTTTCATGATGAACATAATTTGGAATTTATCGAGAGATTGTTGAATAATGGCGTGGAAATTTTAGTAGAGGCGACAAAAAAGAGCGATAAATTGGTAGGTTTGACTTTTGTCTTGACTGGCGGGATGGAAAAAATGACGAGGGATGAGGCAAAATCTCGGATTCGCGAACTCGGCGGGGATGTGTCGGAGTCGGTTAGCAAAAAAACATCTTTTGTGGTGGCCGGATCAGACGCCGGCTCAAAGCTAGAAAAAGCGCAAAAATTGGGGGTAAAGGTGATTGGGGAAGATGAGTTTTTGGAACAAATTTCGTAAGCCCCAAAGAGGCCACTTAGTGGCTAGCCACCGCCGATTGACGGGGTCCCGCTGCGGCGGGATAAGCTGATAAGCAATTCTAGAGGGGACTATCCTTTTGCTAATTATTTGATTTTCCTAAGTTCCCCGCTATATCGTCGATCGACGATATAGCGGGGAACTTTTGTGAATAATGTGGATGTAGTTAGGGAATTTTTTTGGCACTTGACATGTTTGGTTTATGTTCGGTAATATATAAGTATTAAGTATTAGGGGAGGCGTTATGGACTCGGAAACTCGATTGGCTATCTTTCAGAGGAAAGAAATCCGGAAAATCATTCATAATGATGAATGGTGGTTTTCGGTAATTGATATTATTCAGGCACTCACTGATAGTGAACGTCCTAGTGTTTATTGGACTGCTATGAAGGCTAGGGTGAAAAATGAAGATAAGCTTGAGTTATCTACAATTTGTAGACAACTGAAATTAGCTGCATCGGACGGGAAAAAATACGCGACCGACTGTGCCAACACTGAGGGTCTATTTCGCATCATTCAATCCATCCCATCACCAAAAGCTGAGCCTTTTAAGAGGTGGCTTGCTAAAGTCGGCTATGAAAGAGTTCAGGAAATTGATGATCCTGAGCTTGGTATGAAACGGACTCGCGCATTTTATAGAGCCAAAGGCTATACAGAAGATTGGATCGAAAAACGTATGCGGGGGATCGTCATTCGTGAAGAATTGACAGAGGAGTGGCAAAAAAGAGGTGCTGACAACCAAAATGATTATGCGATTTTGACGGCAGAAATATCCAAAGCTAGTTTTGGAGTCACACCCTCTGAATACAAAAAATTAAAAGGACTGAAAAGGGAAAATCTACGGGATCATATGAATGATTTTGAGCTGATCTTCAATATGCTTGGTGAAAAATCGACCACCGAAATCCATCGCACCGAAGATTCAAAAGGTCTAAGCAAGCTAAAATCCGACGCCAAGGCCGGCGGAGACATAGCCGGAGGAGCCAGAAAAAATCTAGAAAAACGCCTAGGCAGGCCAATTACATCAAATGAAAATTTCCTACCAAAAAAGAGTGAATTAAAATAAAAGCCTAAACTTCAGGTTAAAATAGAACCGTCACCTTAGCCACTCAGCTAACAAAACATTTATGCCGACAATGAGCTTATTAAAATGGCAACAAGTGCAAAAATTGCACAAGTTAAAACTGAAGGAGGAAATTATGAGTAATGACATTATTATGTTGCAAAAAGATCTCGAGTCAATTAAAAAAGTTGACAATGGTTTTGAATATTGGTCAGCAAGAGATTTGATGCCAGTATTAGGTTATGAAAAATGGCAGAAGTTCGCAGAAGTAATTAAGCGTGTCGTGGAGTCAGTGAAGTCAGCTGGCATTGAAGTAACAGACCATTTTACCGGCGCCGATAAAATGGTTGTTCTCGGATCCGGAAGTCAAAGAAAATTTGAAAAATCTAAATATTGGGGGATAAAATGACTGAATTAGAAATCGCCTTGTTTGAAGGCAAGAAAATTAGAAGAATTTGGGACGATAAAAATGGGAAATGGTATTTTTCGGTTGTTGATGTTGTTGAGGCGCTCACTGACAGCACTAGACCTAGCGCCTATTGGACCGCAATGAAGGTTCGTGTTAAAAATGAGGACGGCGCCGAACTATCTACAATTTGTAGACAGTTGAAAATGATCGCACATGATGGCAAGATGCGTTTTACAGATGCGTCTGATGTGCAAGGACTTTTTCGTATTATCCAATCTATTCCATCGCCAAATGCTGAACCGTTCAAACAGTGGCTTGCTAAAGTCGGCTACGAAAGAATACAAGAAATCCAAGATCCTGAAAAATCTCTAAACCGAGCCAGAGAGAACTGGCAAATTCTTGGACGCCCTGACAAATGGATCCAGCAGCGAATGATGGGGCAAGAGACAAGAAACAAGTTGACCGATTATTGGAAAGAACATGAGGTCTCAAAACAAGATGAATATGCAATATTAACAAATATAATACATCAAGAGTGGAGCGGTTTGACAGTTGGCAAGCACAAAAAGTTAAAGGGGCTGAAAAATCAAAACTTGCGCGACCACATGTCAGAAGCCGAATTGATCTTTACCGCCCTTGCTGAACTTTCGACCCGACAAATTGCTGAGACAGAAGAAGCGATTGGCTTTGAACTAAATAAATCATCCAGTAAAAAAGGTGGCAGTATTGCCAAAAACGCCCGCAAGGAACTCGAAGATAAAACTGGCAAAAATGTGATAACAGATGAGAATTTTTTAATTACTAAAAATGACAAGAAGCTGAAGTAATATTTTTTAATTAATTGCGGCGAATCTGTCATAATTAAATATGCAAAATATGTAAGAAAAATGAGTAGTAAAATCCCATATCAATCACAAGAATATCAAAATTCATCTTTTAATTGCCAGTCATTTACAATTTTCGACGGCAGTCGATTCATCCTACGTCAAATCAAAGTTTCAAAACTGAAATTTACGCAATCTCCCCATTATTCTTTATTCATAATTCTTAATTCTATCGAACTCTCTTCCTTCCCAACCTAAAAAGTGCTAGGATTAACATATATTGAGTACAAAGAAGATTGAAATTTTTACAAGGAGTATTTATGCTAAACGAACAAAAACAACTTTTTAAAAAAATATCCGAATTCTGCAAAGAGCTCGGCATTAATTCGCCGTTTGGAGAATTAGGTTAGACGGTTTTAATTATGGCGAATCCGCCATAATTAAAAGAAAAAAGAGGAAGAAAAACATGACGCCAAAAAATAATTTACCGATGATAATAAATCAACAGCCTATCAATGTTACAAAAATTGACGGAAATGATTATATTTGTCTTACAGATATGGCAAAGAGTGCTGGATCTGATAGAGCGCTGCATAGTTGGCTGCGGACGAAAAATACAATTGATTTTCTTGGATTTTGGGAACAAATAAATAATTCAGATTTTAAACTACACGAATTCGTGTACTTTAAAAATAACGCCGGCGCCAACAATTTTATGCTACTCGAAAATTCGATGAAACAGGCGACATGCATGAACTCATTGACGAATATGAAGAAAATAATTTTTGGGACGACCTGATTGATCGTTTAACAGATAGGGATTTTCATAAATCAGGACTGGATAAAGATAGGGAGAAAATGACGTTTGCTGAATTTATGGCAAAAAGAGATCCTTTTTTTGACCAGTGGAACGAAGAAATCGATAAACATGGCATAGAAAGATTAGAAATAAAAAATGGAAAAGAATCCCCAAATAGTTAAACCCCTTTTGTCATTCCGGACTTGCCTGCCCCGAAGAAGGCGGGGATCCGGATTCCAGAAAGAAAATAATGAAAAAGAAGAATCAACAAATCATTCCTAATAATAGTTTTACCGAGTTCTTACTTTATACTACGCCAAACGGCAAGGTAAAAGTTGAGATATTTTTACACAATGAAAATATTTGGCTTACGCAAAAGCTCATCGCCTTACTCTTTAATTGTTCGACTGATAATGTTTCTTTGCACCTCAAAAATATTTTTGAGTGTAATGAATTACAAGAAAAATCAGTTACCGAGGAATTCTCGGCAACTGCCAGTGATGGAAAAAAATACAAGACAAAACATTATAATTTAGATGCAATTATTTCTGTAGGTTATCGTGTAAATTCCGCCAACGCTACTTTTTTTCGAATTTGGGCGACGGAGCGATTGAAAGAGTATATTATCAAGGGATTTACAATGGATGATGAGCTAATCAGGGGACTGTCCTCTCTGCATACGCCCTCCTTGTCATCTCGACCCTGCCCGCCGGCAGGCAGGCGGAGCGGAGAGATCGTCCCCCATCCTCATTATTCCTTATTCCTAATTCACCATACTATCCCGTGGTCGGCTTCTTCGCTAACCGTAGTCGCCTCCTATTTGACATTGGAAATTAGAAATTTGACATTCTCACCCTCTTCCCTCCCAACCTAAAAAGTGCTACCATATAAGCATAAAAATAATCATGACAGACTGGAAAAGTATATTATGAATGACCAACAACCGCAATCACAAATAATTATCTACAAATCCGAAAAAGGCGAGACCAAAATCGACGTTCGTTTTGACGGAAACACAGCTTGGCTGACTCAAAATAATTTAGCAGATTTACTCCAAACAACAAAGCAAAATATAGGCCAACATATAAAAAACATTATTGATGAGAAAGAATTGCCGGAGAAGTCAACTGTAAAGAAATTCTTTACAGTTCAAAAAGAAGGCGAACGAGAAGTAACTCGAGAACTAGAATATTACAATCTTGACATGATTATTTCCGTTGGATATCGCGTCAAAAGTTCTATTGCCACATCTTTTCGTCAATGGGCAACGACACGGTTGCGTGAATACATCGTCAAAGGTTTTGTCATGGACGACGATCGACTGAAAAATCCCGACTTACCCTTTGATTATTTTGAAGAACTCACTCGTCGCATCTCAGACATCCGCACTTCGGAAAAGAGATTTTATCGAAAAATCACAGACATATATTCTACCAGCGTAGATTATGACCCGACTGACGAAAAAAGTATTCTCTTTTTCAAAACAGTCCAAAATAAAGTTCATTTTGCCATCACCGGTAGCACGGCGGCAGAAATAGTCGCCAGCAGAGTAGATAGCAAAAAACCAAATATGGGTTTGACAAATTTTCGTGGAGCCAAGCCGACAAGAGAAGAGGCGTTAGTTGCCAAAAATTATTTGAGCGAACAGGAACTATTGGTTTTAAATAATATCGTCGAGCAATACCTCATCTTTGCCGAAGGGCAAGCCATACAAAGAGTGCCAATGCATATGAAGGACTGGATAGAAAAGCTCCACGCATTCCTGCAGATCAATAACAAAGAAATTCTAAAAGACGCTGGCAAAATCTCTCACGAATTGGCAACAGAAATAGCTAAAAAGAATTTCAAAGAATACAAAAAAATAGAAGCCAGCAAAACAGATGACGATTTTGACCTAGCAGCCTCGCATGCTCTGGATATCAAAAAGAAAAAGAAGGAGTAAGAGGGTTTCAGGGGACTGTCCTCTCTGCATACGCCCTCCTTGTCATCTCGACCCTGCCCGCCGGCAGGCAGGCGGAGCGGAGAGATCGTCCCCCATCCTCATTATT
>VFKW01000045.1 GCA_009885355.1 Candidatus Berkelbacteria bacterium | reverse complement strand
GATTCTTCTGAAACAATAAGAATAAGTGCATCTGTAACGGACGCGAGACCAAGGGCCGCACGATGGCGCGTGCCGAGCTGTAAGGCCATCTTTTCGTCCGTTAGTGGCAATGTGCAGGAAGCGGCGATTATTTGATTACCATTGATTATGACAGCTCCATCATGAAGGGCGGTATTTTGTGAAAATATAGTTAAGAGTAATTCGGTTGAGACTTGACCATTGATGATCGTGCCGTTTTCTATATATTCACGAAGGCCGGTGTGGCGCTCAAAAACAATCAATGCACCGACATGGTTTTTGGATAATACTTCAACCGTATCAATAATGTTTTCTGTTAAATCGCCGATTTCTCTTTTTTTCATTTTACTAATGTCGGCGACTATATTTGTCCGACCCAATCTTTCAAGGGCTGAGCGTAATTCAGGCTGTAGAACAATTGGGATGGCAACTAATATCATAGTGCTCAAATATTTAAGTAGAAAATTTAGAGTCGAAAGCTGAAGATATCTTCCGAGGGCGGTGAGAATAAGTAAAATAATGATGCCATAGACGATTCTGATGCCGCGGGTTTCTCGGAAAATTAGGTAAATCCAGTATAATAAAAGAGTTACTAAAATCACATCCAATAGTACTAAGCCAATTGAATTTCCCCCTGATGATGGATCAAGAGTTGAGAAAATGTTAGAAATTTGATCTTTAATTGCGTTCAAGATATCCCCTCCTGTGTCCCGCGGGACAGTATATCGTATAGAGTATATAGTATTAAGTATTCTATATTTATTGTCTTATATATTATATATAAATGCAAGAAGCGGTTTAAGCTGATAAGCTGGTAAGCAATAAGCAGTAAGAATTAATTATAAGCTTATTGGCTTACTAGCTTATTATCCTTCCAGAGTTCGGATGCGTTCTTCTACCTGATAGGCTTCTAGGACGTCGCCTTCTTCTACTTTTGTAGAGGATTTGATGCCCATACCGCATTCTATTCCAGCTAGGATTGTTTCGACTTCGCTTTGCTCACGACGCAAGGTTGTGATTTTGGCTGTTCCGATTTGTTCATCATTTCTTTTGATGCGAATTTCATTGCCGATGGCAAGTTTTCCACTTTCGACTCGCACACCGATGATTTGTTCTGATTTTTGAGTTAAAAAGATTTTTAATACCTTTGTCACACCAAGTTCGACTTCAATTCTCTCAGGTTCTAGTAAATCAGTCATTGAAGCGCGAAGGTCGTCTAATAACTGATAGATTATTTCATAAATTGAAATTTTGACGTGTTTTCGTTCTGCGAGCTGGCGGACTTGGGGTTTGATGGAAGTGCGAAAGGCAATAAGCATTGATTTTGAGGTTTCGGCTAGATTGATATCTGATTCTGTAATGTCTCCGACGCCTTCGTTAATAATATTTGTTTTAACGTCCGATGTATTTATTTGGTCGATTGAAGCTTTGATGGCCTCAAGGGAACCTTGTACATCTGTTTTTAAGATTATATTTAAGTTTTTTTCTTTTGAATCAACATCGATGTGACCAATTGGATTTCTGACGGCGCTTTTGACTTGGGTCATTTGGCGGGCGACTTTTTCAGAATCAACTGAAACAACAAGTTCACCAAAATTTGGTACGTCGCTAAGGCCGGCAATTCTGACAGGAGTGGAAGCAGTGGCGGTTTTGATGCGTTTGCCGCGGAAATCTTCCATGAAACGAATTTTTCCATAAGTGTTTCCAATAACGACAGTGTCGCTTTGGTTTAAGGTGCCGTCATTTATTAGCATGGTGGCAAGAGGTCCGGCACCCATTTGTTTATGGGATTCGATGACGACGCCGGTGGCTTTTTTATCTGGATTTGTTTTTAAATTTTTCATGTCGGCAACTAGTAAGATCATTTCAAGTAGATGATCGACGCCTTGGCCTTTTTTGGCGCTGATTGGAACCATGATGACTTTGCCGCCCCAATCTTCTGATAAAAGGTCTCTCTCTGAAAGTTCTTTTTTAACACGCTCCGGGTCAGTGTCAGGAACATCTATTTTATTTAGCGCAACAATAATTGGTACGTTGGCTAATTTGGCATGGTTGATGGCTTCGACTGTTTGAGGTTTGACGCCGTCATTTACTGCAACGACCAAGACGACAATATCGGTAATCTGTGCGCCGTGGGCGCGCATTGCAGAAAAGGCTTCGTGGCCTGGAGTATCTAAAAATGTGATCAAACGGTGTTTTTTGTTTTCGCCTGGGACTGATACTTGGTAGGCGCCGATATGCTGGGTGATGCCACCGGATTCACTAGCTGCGACAGATGTTTTTCTAATTGTGTCTAGAAGAGTTGTTTTACCATGATCAACATGCCCCATAATGGTTACAACAGGAGGACGAGATATACGTTTGGATAGGTCTTCTTCGATTTCAACTTCTTTGGCAATATTACTTTTTTCTTCAGTTTCTTCTTTTTCTATAACTTCAAAATTTAATTCGTCCCCAATAATCATTGCGGTTTCGACATCGATTGTTTCATTTATATTGGCAATAACACCATTTTTCATCAAAGTTGCGATGACTTTTGTCACTGGTAATTTCATAATGTCAGCTAAGTCGATAACACTGACGATTGAGGGTACTTCAATGGTTTTTCGCTCACCTAAAGGCTGCGGCTCCGGTTTTACTGGAGCAACATAAACTTTTTTTTGGTTGAAACGTTTATTTTTTGATGGCATTTTACCTACTTCAGATATTATTTTACCTGATTTATCCATAAATAACAAGAGCAATATAAGCTAATAAGATAATAAGCTGGTAAGCTAGCCACCGCCGGTTGGCGGGGTCCCGCTGCGGCGGGATAAGCTAATCAGCTGGTAATATGGGCATGAATAATGAATAAAGAATAATGAATAATGGGGGGTGGATCCCGGATCAAGTCCGGGATGACGAGTATGGTCATTCTTAATACTTGATACCCCGAAAGGGCCTCTTTAGGGCTTGATACTTACCGGGGGTTATTCGATTGGGAGTTGGTTGGCTGGGGGAGTTTCTTCTTTTACTACTTCTTCTTCGTCTTGGACTACTGTTACAGATGAGACTAGGTCATTTTTGTTTAATTTCATCAGGGTGACACCTTGGGTGTCGCGGCCGAGACGTTTGATGGTGTTGAGCGGCAAACGGATGACTTGACCTTGCTGGGATACTATAATGACGTCGGTTTTGGTGTCGCCAAAAGTGATTTGGGCACTGATGACTTCACCGGTGCGATCTGTCACACTGGCGGCTTTCATGCCCATACCACCGCGGATTTGAGCGCGGAAATGTTCGATGCTGGTGCGTTTACCCAGTCCGTTTTCCAGTACAACTAAGATATCCGGAGCTGGATTTTTCTTATCTACTTTTTCAAGATCTGCTTTGGTCACGATATCTGTCGAGACAACTTTGTCTGTAGTTCGCAATTTAATACCTCTAACACCGGCGGCAGAACGGCCCATTGGGCGAATATCATTTTCATTGTACATAATCGCTTGGCCCCTGGTTGTGATCTGGAAGACATTATCTTCGCCTTCAGTGGTGCAGACCCATTTTAATTCATCACCTTCGTTTAATTTGATAGCAATAATACCGGTTTTGCGAACATTATTGTAGGCACTAATCTCGGTTTTTTTGATCACACCGTGAGTGGTGGCCATGACATAGTATTTTGCGGTTTTCTTGGTTTCTTCGTCCATCGTAATAACAGCAGTGACTTTTTCATCTTGGCTGATTTGAATGACATTGACTAAGGCTTGACCCTTGGCTTGTCGGGATGAAGTTGGTAATTCGTAGACTTTTGTCTGGAAAATGCGACCTTTATTTGTAAAGAAAATAATATCGTCATGGGTGTTGGTGGAGATGAGGTATTCTACGACATCTTCGTCTTTGGTGGTCATGCCCATAACGCCTTTGCCGCCACGGATTTGGCTGCGATAAGTGTTGGCTGGGACACGCTTGATGTAATTGGTTTTGGTGATGGTGACGATTTCTTGCTCGTTCGGGATCAGATCAGTAGCGGCAAATTCGCCGACTGGATTTTTGAAAACTTTAGTACGTCGTTCGTCGCCATATTTATCGCGGATTTGGAGAATTTCTTCTTTGATGATGCCAAGAATTTTTGTCGGATCAGCTAGAATGGCTTCGAGTTCGGCAATGAGTTTGATCTTTTCATCATATTCATTTTTGACACGTTCTCTTTCCAGACCGGCAAGAGCACTAAGTCTCATTTCAAGGATGGCGGAGGCTTGGATGTCGGTTAATTTGAATTTGGAACATAGATTTTTATGGGCAATTTCTCGTGTTTGGGAATTGCGAATAGTGGTTATGACTTCGTCGATATGATCCAGTGCAGTCAGCAAGCCTTCGAGGACGTGGGCACGCTCTTGGGCTTTTCTGAGCTCAAATTGGGTTCGTCTAACCACGACAACTTGGCGGTGTTTGACATATTCTTCGAGAAAATTTTTCAAAGTTAAGACACGTGGCTGGATACGATCAACTAAGGCTAGCATATTGACATGAAAAGCGGTTTGCAGGGAAGTCATTTCATATAATCGGTTTAGAATTTTCTTTGGATAGGCATTTGATTTCAATTCAATGACGACGCGGACGCCTTCGGTTCGGTCGGATTCATCGCGAAGATCACTAATGCCTTCGATTTTTTTGTCTTTGACGAGGTCTGCTATTTTACCGATTAGATCGGCTTTATTGACCTGATATGGCAATTCGCTGACGATGATGCGGAAACTATTTTTGTATTCTTCGATGTTGGCGGTGGCGCGAATGACGATGCGGCCTTTGCCGGTAGTGTAGGCGTTTTTGATGTCTTCTATATTGTATATATTGGCACCTGTTGGGAAATCTGGGCCTTTGACGAATTCCATCAGATCTTCAATGGTACATTCTGGGTTATCAATTAAATGAATAATGGCGTCGATGATTTCGGTCAAATTGTGCGGTGGAATATTGGTCATCATACCGACAGCGATACCCATTGAGCCATTTAATAAAAGATCTGGTAACCTGGCTGGTAGAACCTGGGGTTCTTTGGTGGTGCCGTCGTAGTTGTCGACAAAATCGACGGTATCTTTTTCAATATCAAATAAAAGTTCTTCGGAAATGCCGGCCATTTTGGCTTCAGTATATCGCATGGCTGCAGCAGAGTCGCCGTCCATGGAACCGAAGTTTCCCTGGCCATCGACTAATGGATAGCGCATGGAGAAATTTTGAGCCATACGAACCATGGTGTCGTAAACGGCAATATCACCATGAGGGTGGTAGGATTTCAAAACTTCACCGACGACGGCGGCACATTTTCGGTATCTGGCAGTTGATTTCAATCCGGTATCCCACATAGCATAAAGCACTCGGCGGTGAACCGGTTTTAGGCCATCGCGGACATCCGGCAAGGCACGAGAGACGATAACGGTCATAGCATAATCAATGTATGATTGTTGCATCTCATCTTCAAGTTTGCGCGGTTTGATCAGTCCATATGTGGTTTTTTCACCGGCCTCTGGTAAATCAAGTGATCCGTCTAAGCCTAGTGTTGGGGTTGTTTCATCCATAGGTGCTCCTAATTTTCAGTTATCTCGTTCGAGTCTGAGCCTGAGGGCACATCCCTCAGAGTCGAAGACAATTTTCAGTTTTCATTGAATGATTCAATGTGTCATTGAAAATTTATTGTAAATTGTAAATTATTATTTGTAAATTTATCTTAAACATCCAAATTCTTAACGGTTTTGGCGTGGGTTTGGATAAATCTTTTGCGTGGCGGGACGTCTTCGCCCATTAACATGGTAAAGATTTCGTCGGCACGTGCGGCGTCTTCGACATTTACTCTCCATAACATGCGGGTTTCAGGATTCATGGTGGTGTCCCAAAGCTGCTCAGGGTTCATTTCTCCAAGACCTTTGTAACGTTGAATGCTGACGCCGCTGATTTTTACTTCACTGGTTTCTTCTTGGGTTTCTGCTTCAGCAGGGGCTTCTTGGCCAAATCCTTCGGCGTCGCGGCCAAGAGCTTCGATGCCGGCTTTGTCTGCTAGTAGTTGGAATTCGGATTTTGTTTTTTGTTTGGCGTCTTTGGCGTCGATGTATTTTTGGAGTATTTCCTCTTTTTGTTCGTCAGAATAGGCGTATTGTTTTTCTTTGCCTTTCATAATGGCATAAAGCGGCGGTTGAGCGATGTAGAGGTAGCCTTTTTGAATAATTTCTGGGAAATGGCGGTAATAGAAAGTTAAAAGCAGGGTTCTGATATGGGAGCCGTCAACATCGGCATCAGTCATGATAATAATGCGGTGATAGCGGATTTTATTGATGTCGGTTTGTTCGCCGATGCCGGCGCCCATGGCGACGATGAGGGCTTTGATTTCATCGGAGGCAAGCATGCGATCCAGTCTGGCGCGTTCAACATTTAAGATTTTACCTTTAAGTGGCAAAATGGCTTGAGAGCGGCGGTCACGCCCTTGTTTTGCACTGTTGTGGACAAATACTCCAGAAGCTAGCGCGAAATTGTGAGTTTTTGGTACCTCAATATCGTATACATCGATTTTTTCAGATAAATACTCGATGGATTTTATTTTGTGGTTATAATTTTTTATGGCCACTTGAGTTTTTTCTTGATCTCCTGAAAAGAATCTTTCAGTTAGCGTACTAAATGAAAGTATATTATTGTTGCGTTTGGGCATATTTTTTCTGAAAGTCTCGTAATTATTGATGTCGCCAGATTCATCATGTACCTTGCGAGCGAATTGCATACTATTTTTCAAGTATGTCTGGTCATATGAAGCTTTTCGTTTTTCACGGAATGCGTCTGTCCATTGTTCACTAGTTTTTTGCTTTCTCCATATTAATAATTTGGAGTTTTCCCATTGCTTTTTTGCCATTGCGGAAAATTTTTCTTTCATCTCTGGGTTATCTTTGAAAAATTGACTAATTTTTTCAGATTGAGTTTTACGATTTGCGTCTATTGACCAATATTTTTTTTGTTCTTGGTTAAGTTTTGCACTATTATTATCTCTGTATTCTTTGTGAGTGAGGTAGAATTCCATATATTTTTGTGTCATAAATGTTTTGTAATTTTCATCAGACCACTGTTTTTTGGCTTTTTCGCTGAGAAATTTGCCATATTTTTCTCGAATAATTATTGACATTTTTTCTTTAAATTTTGGGTCTTGTTTTAGTTTTCGACATTTTTCAATTACTTCCGGACGGTGTAGAGTTTTTGATATGTGTTGACGATGAATTTCTAAATGTTCTTCAGAAGGAATTCTCAAGATATTTTCAGGGTTATTATTTAATTTATTGTAATCTTGATGATGTTTGTGATTACCGTCTGTTAATTTGTATTTATTTAGTTTTAGATTATATTGATCTGATAACATATGCGTGAACACCCATTTATGAGTGGCTGGATTTAAGATCATTTCATATCCAGAAATTGTGATTCTATTTTTAATCTCAGACATTTTGCGATTTAGCGGCATTAAGCTCATTGAAGTTTTAATTGATTTCGCCTCTAAATATGTGCCGTCTCTAAGCATAAATTTATGGTCAGGAGTACAGATAATTTCTTCATTATTATCCAGGGTAATCTTTATTACACTAGTATTTTTTTTGGTCAATCTTGGATTTTGGATTTGAGCTATTTCTATTTCATTTTCATTGTTTATAGTGTAACAGTAATTTTTTTTACCTGCATTATGTTCTTTTATAAGCTCTACAAAAGATATATTGTGGCCATCAGTTAGAGCGATTTTTGTGTCACCGGAAAAACAACCACCGGCGGAGTCTCCCTCTACAATGTAGATTTCGGAGTCGGCGGGGTTTTTATTGGAACAGTCAGCAAGTTTGCCTGGCAGGGTCATGCCTTCAAGGGCGCCTTTGCGAATAACGGTTTCGCGCGCAGCGCGGGCGGCCATTCTGGCTCGGGCGGATAAGGAACATTTTTCAATAATTCTTTTGGCTTCACCTGGATGTTCTTCTAAATAATAATTTAAGCCTTCGGCGACTATGGATTCGGTAATAGTACGAACTTCAGGATTGCCGAGTTTGGATTTGGTCTGACCTTCAAATTGAGGTTCTGGCACTTTGACGGAAATAACCGCGGTGAGGCCTTCACGAACATCTTCACCGGTCAAAGCAGCTTCGGAGTCTTTTATAATGCCATTTTTACGGGCATAATCATTGACAACTCTAGTTAGGGCCGTGCGGAATCCAGTCAAATGCATGCCGCCCTCGGGAGTTGGAATGTTGTTGGCAAAAGTATAAATATGTTCGTTGTAGTCTGTTGTATAGGCAAATGCGACTTCGACTTGAACGTCTTTGTCATCTTTATTTATATAAATCGGGGGGTCGATAATCTTGTCTTTATTGTGATTGATATGATTGGCATAAGAAACAATTCCGCCTTCAAAATAGAAGGTAAATGAGGTTTTATTTTCTGGGTCACGCTCATCATTAACAGTGATTTTGACTGCTTTGGTCAAATAGGCCTGTTGGCGAAGGTGATCGAGAATAGTTTGGAGGCTAAAATCGGTTTCTGGAAAAATAGTTGGATCTGGTTGAAATGTGATTTTGGTTCCGTTTGGAATGTTTGTTTTCGCGACAGCTTTGACGTCTTCTTCTGGTTTGCCACGATGGTATGTTTGTTGATAAATATTGCCATCGCGATAGACTTCGGCCTGAACCCAAGTAGATAGGGCATTTACGACAGAAACACCGACACCATGAAGGCCGCCGGAGATTTTGTAGCCGCCGCCGCCAAATTTACCACCAGCGTGCAGAACGGTGAGGGCGGTTTCAAGGGCAGATTTTTTGGTAGTCGGGTGAATATCAACAGGGATACCACGACCATCGTCGAGGACAGAAACCTTATTGTCTTCTAAAAGGTGAATGATAATATTTTTACAATGTCCGGCCATAGCTTCATCAAGGGAG
>VFKW01000076.1 GCA_009885355.1 Candidatus Berkelbacteria bacterium | reverse complement strand
GTTTAAAATCAGATTAAATATTTTGACATTTTATCATTTGAAGTTGATTTGACATTGGAAATTTGACATTTGGATTTTAAAACTGATTTTTATAAAAAAATCTGAATAGTATATACATACATACATCTAGTGAGGGGAAAAATGTTTTTGAAACGTAAGAGGGGTTACACTTTAATCGAGATGATCGTGGTGGTGGCAATTATTTGCATACTGACTGCTTTGGCTATGCCGGAAGTGAATGGAATGACGGAAAAGAATCAGTTGAAAGTGGCAGAGGAAATGGTGCGGCAGGCGATAGTCGAGGCGCGGACGATGTCGATCGCGCCAAAAGGCGGGGCAACCGGCATGAGTACGGTGTCGGGGTTTGAGGCGTCTTTTTATACCAATATTACAGGGAAGACATCTATCGGTACAGGGGCAGGTGCAAAAAATTATTACCCGATTATGATACGCGGGGTGATTACTCAATGTGATGACGAGACGAAGGTATTGTCGAGGCAAGAACTGAAGAATTTTGAATTTCCAGATACGGTGGTGATTGATAAAATTACACCGATGACCAAACTCTATTTTGATAGTATTCAAGCTTCTCCGGCATCACCAGTTGTTGATATGTCATCAGTCAGGTTTAAATTGACGGATTTCTCGGTAAAATGCGGAGGGTCTAATAAGGCAGCTGGACCTGAGGTAAGTGCTTTTTGGGGTGGAAGTGAGATCTATCAGATCAGATTGAAGAATTTAAGGATCAAGGATAATCAACAGGAATTTGGCTACGTGAATGTAAATAAATATAGCGGACAGGTGTGGATTTCTCAGGAAAAGGATGCATTGGCTAAGGTGGTGGTGCCGCAGGATGGTGATCACGATAGCTATGGTCAGGCGGTTTTTTATAATGGTTTACAGTATCAACCAAATAATTTTCTTCAAATTAATAATAGTCAGAATGGTTGGTTGCTTTTTCGGATGAATAATCTTGAAACATCAGATAAAACAAAATTTCCAAAGACAGTAAGGGTTTGGCTGACGACAAGGTTAGCAAGCGGAAGTATGAATGTTTATCTACAGGACCCGAATGATTATAAGGATAAGGTCGTAGGTAATGATTTATTATCATCTTCAAATCAACCGGTTGCATATGATAATATTAAAGATGTCCTAGTAAAGACATTAACTCTGAAAAATTCAAATCAGATATCTTTTGATATAAATTTGGCAAAATATAAAGATAAATGGCTAGATGGTACTGATTATAATTTTAGTCGTCCGTTGGTACTATTAATAAAGTCAAATGAAAATGATGAAAAACAGATTTGGACCAGAATGGGGTATCAATCTACTGGACCAGTCGAATTGAATGATAGCGATGGATTGATGGTGCGGCCGGCGCCGTTTGTGGAATTTATATATTAGTCTCTCGACCTTGCTTGAGATAAATAGTTAGCAGTTGGGATTGTGAATTTAACATCAAAATATTGTTCGAGTGAAGCGAAGTGAAATCGAGAACTGTGAGATTTATTACTTCTCGACTGCATTTCATTTCGCTCGAAGAATAAGGCTAACTAGATTCCAGCCTTAGACAAAGTCTCCCCTTCCCCTATGGGGAGACTTAGTCTTGGGGCACTGGAATGACATGCCAGAGGGATGGGATGACGAATAATAAGGAATATATGATCAAAAATCGGCACAATTCAGGGTTTAGTATGATTGAGGTGCTTATCAGTGTGCTTTTGGTGACTATTGTAGCTTCGGCTTCTTTGACTTTGCATTATAATTCTTTCCGACTGGCCGATAAGGCTTCTCAGGAGACACAAGCATATTATTTGGCGAATAGTGGGGTGGAGATGGTGAGGTTGGTGGTTGCATCTAAAAAAAATCAAGCAAGTTGGTGGAAATTTCCACCAAATCCCAACCCTCCAATTTATTTAATTATAAATCATTGGTATGGTATATCTGAGGAATATATTAGTACGGGGCAATTTGGTTCCAAAATTTCTCAAGTTTTTACGTCTGACTTTAATGTAACTCTTTATGGTAATCGATATTTAAGATTTGTGAAAATGGAGCCGGTTTTTGACAATAATAATTGGAAAGTAACTTCAGGCGTGTGTTATGGGAGCGCAGCGGTTAGCAGGTCTAAATGCGAGGCGGCGATTTTGGATAAAAAGGATTATGTCGAAACGGTGGCGGTAGTTCAAAAAGGATATGCACGATGAAAAAACAATCCGGTTTTACATTGATAGAAATCATGATGTCGGTAATTGTTTTTACGGTGGCGATTTTGATGTCGGCCGGATCGATCGTATTTTCGTCCAGAATCGCTCAGAAGGTGGAGGCGATGCGGGAAGTACAGGATGAAATACGTTTTTTGACAGAATTCGTGCGCCGCGAGGCGCAGGATGCGTCTGTGATAGAAGTGAGGAAAGCTTTTGGTAGTGATGATGTAAATGCGAGAGACGGTGATACTTTATTGATTACAAAAAAAGATGGAACCAAGGAGTATATTTGTCCAACGCCGGATAGTCGAGGGTTGGAGATTGTTATTGAATCAATTGACGGGACTATGAGTGCTCCTCAGACGATCAGTACTGATAAGGTTATGTTGAGTAAATTCCAGATATCAACAGTACTTGCTGATTCTAGTAATTCTAATTATGCTTTCAAAATAGAGATGGCGGCCGAGGAACAGACAGGCGATCGATACAAGGCGTTTAATTCGGCAAAGATCAGTAAAATCCCGGGGATGTCGAAGCCAACCAAGATGGAATTGAAATTTATTGTGACAAATATTAAGACTTATTAGGCGGATTATATGATAAACAAGAGATTGATTGAAAAAGTAAGACACAAAGGATCGGTTTTAGTGCTGACCTTGCTAATCGTGACATTGATGGCGTCGGCGGCTTTGAGTGCGGCGGTGAGCAGTTATTCGATAATCGGTAATGCGAGCTCCTATAATGATGCAGATGTGGCCAAGCAGGCGGCTATGGCCGGCGTGGCGGATTTGACAAGCAGATTGAAGACTACGAGCTATAAGGCTGATCCGAAGACGGTTTTGGTTAATTTTGATAAGTCTACTGGTGATTCCGGTAAAGAAATAGTAAATCCAAGTACTAACGAAAAGAAGGCGCCATATATTAAATATTATTCATTTACGCCTCAGGAGAAGATCAAGACAATTTCGAGGTGTACGAAGGTGGCGGTTGTGAATGCATATGATTATGCTACTTCTAATTATATCGGGCCAAATGATATATTCACGACGCTTGGTAATTCGATGGATAAGAGTAATATTTTGAGAAATAATGGTTTTAAGGCTTTTAATAATCCGTTAACGCCTAAAAATGCTGTTGATGGAAGCAATAAATATGATCCGTCTGATGTAAATTATTGGTCTGTATATATGGGCGGGCCGCTGGATCAGGGAACAATTCAGGCTAATGGGACGAGTTGGACAAATAATAAAGATGGCAATTCTATGTATCAGGGTTTGTTTAGTGTAAAGGATTATTTGCAGTACGACTTGATCATTATGTCGTTGCCGGATTGGGGTTTTTTGACTCTGGATGATAAATCTCGAGAGAACCTGGAAGATTGGATTCGTGCAGGCGGGAAATTGATGATTGATTCGATGGGACAAACTTTGGGAATTAACAATGGGCCGTTTAGTGATGATGTTGACGGTGATGAAGATGCAAATTTCAAATTTCAATGGGATGCGGTTGAAAAGAACACGACGGACACTACAAAGCCTACAACTGGTTCGTTTTATTCTCTATCTGGTATGAATAATGATACTTGGGTTATGAAAAATGCTTATAATAATTATTATGGTGAGGTTGGTAACCCGACTGATTTACAATGGGAGAAAAAGTCTCCTACAGTGACAACTGCACAATCTATTACTGGGGCATATCGGGTTCGGGAGTTGTATAAAGATTATCCGGTAACTACAACTTATCCTCCTTCGAGTGTATCGTATGATGGGGATGGTAGTAAATCTTTGGATACGGCTTTTATTGAATCAGGTAAACTATATATAAAATATGGCATGGCATCTCAATATGGTCTTGGGGAGCGAATTAGTATTATGACGATAAACCGTAAATATAATGATCTAACTTTTCCATCTTATGAATATTATAAAAATTATTATTATTATAATACGACGGTTACTGGGAAAATCTTAAGTATAGATTTGACAGAAAATTCGATCACGTTTGATACTAATTCTTTTATGTGCTATACCCCTAATCATAAAAATGACGTAGCGAATGGAAATATAGGAGAGGGTGACGGAAGGTTTTATGATTGTGATAGTAACTCTAGTATTGATTCTTTTTTTACACGGTGGAATACTAATGATTATACTTTGAATTGGCCATATAAAGATGGGGAATATCAGAATTTTGGGAATATGCCTCAGATTTATCACCTGACCGATGACGATGATTATTTTACGAAAAAGTCAGTATCATCTGACTGTTATGGTTACGATGCTAGTAATGATTATACGACTATGACTAATAATGATACTTCAAGTAAATTTGATTGTGTTTGGGGGACAGGTACAGCTACGGTTAATCCAGTCCCAGGAGATAATAACTCTATTTTTGTTGATGATATAGGCGGTTATACTGTCGGATCAATTGTTCAAATCGAGCCGAGTACTGAGGGTGGTTTTGAGCCGGTTTGGGGGAAGGTGACCGGAATTGATTATATTGCGAAGACTTTGACGGTTGATATGAAAACGGGGCCGACCCCGCGGGCGAATCATGGTTTGGTTACGGATGAAAATACAAAAAAAGTATATTTATTTGGCGGCAGTGATATCAGCAATCGTTTTGCCAATGGCCACTTAGATTCTCAGGCGAGTACATCTTTATCTGATGGCACTTCTAGTATAAAACTTAATATTGCAAATTATGTCAGGAATGATCTTTGGGTTTATAATATGGTTGCTAATACCTGGGAACTTATTACGCCTACTAATACTTTGGATACTAGGCCTTTTCCTCGGTCTTCGGCTCTGGTGACTTATGACTCTAATTCTAATAAATTGATTGTGGTTGGTGGGTCAACCGGTGGATATGATGATAGTGCCGTGACTCAGGTTGGCCGGCTGGCTGATGTATGGAAAATCAATGTGGATGTTAATCCAGCTTGGAGTCAGGTGATTGATCGCGAAATTATTAATCAAAATAGTATTGAAATAGGAACGTATAAAAGCGAGGTTTACGCGAGGCCGAGCTTTAGAAATGATTATTATACTGGTAAATATAGTTGGACATATTGGGTTGAGCCTGTTTTGACAAGTGGGGATATTACTTCGGTGATTTTGCATACAAATACGAATACAAATTCATATCCGAGTGGAATTACAGTCGGTGATACGGTCAAGATCAATAGCTATGACGACACTACTTCCAGCACTCCTGATACAGATATCGTAAATTTAACAGGTACAATTTCAAGGATTACGAAAGATCTTGTTGATTTGACAAAATATACATTATATTTTGATACTCCGATGGTGGGAGCTCATACTGATCCTAGACTTGATAGGGGATTGCAGATTTCAATAGTTTCATATTGTAATACAGTGACGACTGGACAGCCGCAATTTGGTGGCGTTGGTACATGTACATCGCCCGGCCAAACAGTGATGTATTATGGTGGTAATAATGTACAAGTTGGTAATAGAGATGATTATAAGGATCGAATGTATTGGGGGAAAATTGCAGCGGTTAATCAAAATACAACAACAAAATTGACGGAGAAAAGTTTTACGCAACTTTATAATGGACCATTTTTTATGTACAACCCAGGGGGGTATTATGATGCTGTAGTGGATAAATTGTATGTTTCCGGTGGTTATGGATTTGGTGGGAGTGGTTATGCAGCCAACAAAGAAGCGCTTTGGGTGTTGGAAAATGCATTGAACGGTAATTTGACAAATCGTACCTGGCGGCTCGTCAATCCAAAGGCTGTTTCAGATAAAGATTATAAGGTTTTTCAGGATAAATATATTCCTTACGATTATAGCTATAGTTATAATAATTTTACTTCTCCACGGGCGGTTTTTCAAAATACTACAGCTGGCGATAATGGCTCGATAACAAGTGGAGATGTGACCAGTTTAAAATTAAAAAGTGGGGAGGCTAGTAATATTGCAATTGGCGCTAGATATTATGTTTATCCTGTTGATGTTTTACATGCGAGTGGAAAATTATGGGGGGTTGTTAAAGATATTCGAAAAGATGGTTTATTTACTTGGGTCGATTTTAATGATCCGTTAAAAATCGAAGATATGCCGGTTGACTATCCTGGTAGTAATATCGTTCCGAATGATGGGGCTCCTCCAGTTAATGGGGTTTATTTGCGGAATGATAGTAGTTATAGGATAGATCAGTCGTCAAATCCAATTTTAGGATCTTTTGATGTTGTAAATAGTATGACAACTTCTTTTGACATATCTGGGACGCCATCAACTATACAGATCAATGCTGATCAGACAATAGGAATGTATATCGGAAAAACATTGACGATGCAAAGCTATAGTGGAAATACAGGTGAACACAAGCTCATGTCGGCTGTTGTAAGCGATCTGGATTATGAAGCAGCTACTGATATGTATACGGTTAGTTTCAGGTATATGAGTTCTTTTGGACAGTGGACTAATTATGGTAATTTGTCACTTATCCATAATGGATCAACACTTTATAAAGCAACGTCTGACAATGGGAATATGCGTTTGTGGTCAGGTGTAATAGATACGGTGAGTACAAGTTCAAATTATAATACGGTTGAGTGGAAGTATATTGATACTGATAATGCAGTCAAGCGGCCGTCTTACAGGTATTCGGGGACTTTGTATTATGATAGTAGTACAAATAAGATAGGGCTGTGGGGCGGGGATAGTAATTTCAATTATTTGTGGAAGATAAATCCCACTGTCGCGTCGCCTGCTTGGGATGAGCCGATAAAGAATAATCCGGATGATGTTATCGGAACAGATAGACCTTTTGGTTTGGGATATGTTACAGGGACTCAATCAGGTGATAATTTGGTTTATTTTAGTGGATATTATACGTTGGCGTATCCGAAAGAGGATCGTAATTATGATACAAAAATTACTGATCTGGAATTATCTCCTGGTGCATCTGAGAATGTTTGGTCGGGTTCTACTGGCACTGATATTGTCAGTACGGATAAATCTACTGTGCAGTTTAAGCATACATTACTGAGTAGTCTTTATGATCGTTATCCTCTTATTCAAGGGAATGATATCTTTGCGATGGATAAAACAAATCAGCAGGATGTATTGAAACTCGGATATAGTGGATATGCTTTAACAGATTTGGGTCCGAAATTTGATGTGATTGCGACTTTTCCATGCGATACTTCGTATCAACCTCCTGCTGTTGGTAAAAATATGATACTGCCTTGGAATGAAGATACTATGCAAATTGTTCCTGACAAGAAAGATCCTAAAGATGGTACTACTCATAAGGTTTGTAAATCGGCAAATATGGCGATGGCGAGTATTGGGGATAATGGTGGGTATTTATTCTTGTCTTCCAGAGCGCTTTCTCTTTATTATTCCATGGCGGATCAGATTGATAAGTTGGATATTATGAATTATGCGTTTCAACAGCAAAAAACAGATACTAGTCGTAAAAATGTATATACTAATTATTCGGATGATAATTATAATACTGGTTTGGTTTCTGATTGGAAGGATTGGTTGAATATGCTGGCTAGTTGGGCAGACCCGGTGAAATATTATAATGGAGCCGTTGCTAGTCCTATTGATATTAAATCCACTGGAGGTGATGTTGCAATCGATCTGCCAGCCAGTGCGTTTTATAAGTATTGGGACGAGCAATTCCATTATTACCGATGGTATGATGATACGGATAAAACATATTATTATTATCATAATATTAATGGCGAGTGGAAGAAACTCAAGAATAGTGAAATAGGGGCGACTGACGCGAACAGATATATAATGTACAAAGAACCAAAAGATCTTGCTTATAATTTTCTTTACACTTATAAGCCGGGAACTTTTGATGTAATGAGAAATGCGGTTTTTTATATCAATATGATTGCTTATTCTCAAGCTTTAGATAAGGTGAAGGTGACGGGGTATTATGGTGGAGTAGCTAGAGCATTTTTGGTTAGTTATCTCCCAAGTTCAGGAAGTATATTATCAGTAGAAGAGGTGCCGGCGGAGGAGTAGGCTGAGTATATCGTATTTGGTATAGAGTATATACATTAAGCCAGTAAACTTGCCACCGCCCACCGCCGATGGCGGGGTATACTCAGGCGGGGTCCCGCTGCGGCGGGATAAGCTGGTAAGAGTAATAAGGGGGCTTGCTGGATCCTCGAATTCGGGTCACGAATGACTTCGAGACTCAAATTCGAGGATGACAATAAGATGAGGAGGTGAAATGGACTCGGAAACTCGATTGGCTATATTTCAAGGGACTAATATCCGAAAGGTTATTTATAAGAATGAATGGTGGTTTTCTGTTGTGGATGTGGTTGGGGTGCTGACTGATAGCGTTGACACAAGTCAATATATTAAAAAAATGAGAAAACGTGATTTTGAGTTAGAAAAGAACTGGGGTACAATTTGTACCCCAGTTGAAATGATTGCAAAGGATGGTAAAAAACGAAAAATATTAACTGCCAACACAGAAGGAATTTTTCGTATTATTCAGTCAATTCCTTCTCCCAAGGCGGAGCCATTTAAGAAGTGGTTGGCAAAAGTCGGCTATGAAAGGGTACAGGAAATCGATGATCCGGAATTGGCGACTAAAAGGACAAGGGCTTTGTACAAGGCAAAGGGTTATTCCGATAGTTGGATTGAAAAACGGATGCGCGGTATCGCCATAAGAGAAGATTTGACTGAAGAGTGGCGTAATCGTGGGGTTGATAATCAAAAAGATTATGCTATTTTGACAGCAGAAATTTCAAAAGCTACTTTTGGAATGACACCGTCGCAATATAAAGAATTTAAAGGATTGAATAGAGAAAATTTGCGCGATCATATGGATGATATGGAATTGATTTTATCGATGCTTGGAGAGGCTACAACGACTAAATTTACACAAGTGAGAGATTCGGAAGGGTTTAAAAATTTAAAAATTGATGCCGAGGATGGTGGGGGAGTTGCAGGAAGAACTAGAAAAGATATCGAAGAAAAGTCAGGGAAAAAGGTATCTATTGAGCAAAATTATCTAGATCATCCACAAGGGAAGATGATAGGGGATGTAAATGTCAAATGACAAATTTCCAATGTCAAATCAATGTCAAAATCCTAATGACAAAAAAGAATTTGATTTGGTGATTCGAACTTCGAAATTTGGCGAGATGTCGATTTTGTTTGCTAAAACTATTTTAGAAAATATTGTAAATCGACCGCTAATTAGTCAGTTTGTTAGATCATCTACCAGTATTGGCGCAAATTATATGGAAGCTGATTGTGCTGAATCCAAAAAAGATTTTATCCATAAAATAGGGATTTGTAAAAAAGAATCAAAAGAAACAATGCACTGGCTTCATATGATTGCAGTGGCCAACTCAGATAAAAGAGATGATTGCCAGAAATTATGGCAAGAAGCAAAAGAATTAACATTAATATTTTCAGCAATTGTCAAAAAGAAATAGTTTGATATTTGAAGT
>VFKW01000042.1 GCA_009885355.1 Candidatus Berkelbacteria bacterium | reverse complement strand
GGATCAGAGGGGTGTTTTGGATTTTTGGTGGGTTTGAATCGCGGTTTCTTGGCGGGATATGGGTTACTAAGATGGTTTTTTGATCTAGGGTCAATTTGTAGGGTGGTAGGTCGTGGCCCCAGCCGCCGATGCCTTCGAAATGATAGCCGTCGATATCTTGTGGTTTGAAATGGAGATTTAGGTCTTTTATATTTAAATAATTGATGACTTCGGATGGGTCATTGTTGCCGTGGACAGCGAGCCATTTGAGGTCGTATTTTAGAAAAATATTATCCAAAGCCTCGACGTAGTCAATATTATTTGGATGAGGATTATTGATATCACCTGGAACAATGGCAAGGTCGAATTTTTCTTTACCTAAAAGAATATCTAATTTTGCTAAAATAGGTTTGTCATTGTGAAGATCGGAAAGAATGAGTATTCTCATTAATTTGATCTAATGAAATTACCGGCCGGGTCTAACTCAATAAAATTTTTAACTACGCCGGTGCGAAAATCTTCGCATTGATTTTGTGGTTCATCATCTGCTGGAATGCGAGGATTGTGAGCGATATCAGCAACCCAGCCGATAGCAATCATTCCAAGGCATGGGCCGTTGTCCATTTTTGTACCTTTGGCTTTTTCGGAGTCGTATTTCTTTTTGGCAAGATTAATTAATTCTTGTTCTTTGGTTTTTGAAACGGTTTGCTTGGTACTATTGACGCCGGAATTGGAAAAGATAAATATTGTGGCGACCATCATTAACAGAAGTGCGCCAAGAATTAATTTTTTCATTTTAACCTTTCTATTTTTATTGTGAAATTTCGATGGTTTGGTTTAGACTGTCGATGGCTTGAAGAAGATTTTTACTTTTTATGATGAGGTGATGGTGGCTGAAGCTGGAGATGATGCCGACATTGATATTTTCTTGAGCTAGTATGGATAGGATTTTAGTCAGATAACCAGGAGTTTCCCAACTGGAAGGCGCATCGAGGGTGATCAGTCGGTAGTCTTCTTCGACTTTGGCTTTGGCAAGATAGGAATTTATTTGTGACCAGACAGTGGCGGGCAATAGGAGGCTGATTTCGTCTTCAGATGTAATAATATGCCAATATTGACTATCGATGTCAGCAAGACGTTGTTTGATGGTATTTAGAGTGGAGACTGGCGAGGTGATGAGAACAAATTTGTTTGGGTGAATTCGAAGGCTTGTTAGAGCTAATAATTTCTCAATTCGACCGTCTTTGCCAGTCATTTTTACTCCTATTTTAATTTTTTTGATATTTTTTAAAGATGTATTTATTTGGCGATGTCTTCAATTTGTTGGGCTTGGTCTAAAACATCTGCGGAAAGATTGCCGGTTTTTTTGAAGGCGCGTGCGCCAAAGATAATGGCAATAATAACACTGATGACTATTGCGAGAGTTTTAGGGCTAATTTTCATTTTACCCACCTTTCATTTATCTTGCTAATTTAGTTATAGAATAAATTAAGAAGCTTATCAATAGCGCGATTGATAAGAAACCGAGAGTAAAAATGGCAAGGAAGTAGTTTTTTTCGATCAAATTTGTTATAGGCTGTCCAAATGTGGTTTGACTTAATAAAAATATTATGAGGATTAATATAAGGATGCCTGAAAGTGCAACCTTGTAATCTTGGCGGCTCGGAGCAAGACAGGTGGCGAAGCTGGTGGCTAGATAAAGATGAAGCCAGGTTTGCCAGCGGGTAAAATCTGTCTGCGATAGTGTGTGAAGAAAGCTGTTGGGATCATGGAGATTGACTTGGTGAAGCCAGTTGGGTTGTAATAAGTATGTGATGAGATAAAAACTCAGGGAAATGCCGATAATAGGCGCAAATGAAATAAGAACCTGGCTTAAGGGTTCGCGGGTTTTTTGATGCAAAACATAGCCGCCATTTGGATCAAAAAGACTAATTTTACTGACTTTGTGGAAGGTTAAAAGGGCGAATAGGGCGTGTGAATATTCGTGAATTATGATGCCGGGAGCGACGAAATAGCGATATTTCATGCCGATAAAACTTTCGCGCATAAAATAATTTATGAGAGAATCAAAAATCATTATTAGAGTGAAAAAACTGAAAATATAAATAAGTGGAAGATAAATATTCATAGTTGTTGGTCTCTCGACTTCGCCTGCCTGCCGGCAGGCTCGAGATAAATAGTTAGTAGTTAGGGGTGGTTGATGTTTATTATTTTTATTTTTGATTTGTGGCCGGATTTGATGGTGATAAACGAGGGGGCTAGATTGAAATATTCAGCGAGAAGCTTGATGAGGGCAGAATTGGCTTTGTTTTCGATCGGTGGGACATTTAGGGCGATTTCAAAATGCGTATCATTGATCTTTGTGATTTGATTTCTGGAAGAATTTGGTTTGATTCTAGCTTCAATAATCATTTATTTTTCATAAGATATAAATCGAGTTTTTCACCGAGGTCGATGAAATGGTCAACGGACTCGATTAATTTGGCCGAAGCACTGCGTTGGAAGGCCATTGCTTCTACACGGCAGCCTTTGTTTTCTTTTAAATATGTGACAAGAGGAATAAAGTCGCCGTCTCCTGTGACCAAGACAACAACATCGAGTTTATCGGCTGTTTTGATGGCGTCGATTGCCATGCCTACATCCCAGTCCCCTTTTTTCATGCCGCCGGCAAAGATTTGAATATCTTTGACGCAGATTTCGTAGCCGGCTTTTTCCAGGGCGTCAAAAAAAGTTTGCTCTTTTGGGGCGTCGGCTTTGATGACATATGTAAAAGCGCGAATGAGCTGGCGTTTACCAACGGCGGTTTCTAGGATTTTACTAAAATTTACGTTTGAGTTATAGAGATGTTTGGCTGTGTGGTACATATTTTGGACATCGACGAAAACACCGACGCGCTGGTGTTCGTGTTGGATTATGATGGACATTGGGCTCCTTTCTAAAAATTTTGGATTTGATATGGATAATAATTATATAATATCTTGTAGTTTTAAAGTTTTGTATTGGCCTTCTTTGAGGCCATTTATAGTAATTTTGCCAATTCTTATTCTTTGTAAACTTATGACCTTTAAATTTATCATATCACACATGCGGCGGATTTGGCGATTGCGACCTTCTTTTAAGATAATATTAAACGAAACTAATTTTTTATTAGAATCGATGTTAATGTTTGTTATTTGGGTCGGAATAGTCATTTCTTCGTCTAAGATCATGCCATTTTCTATTTTTTTTAGGTTCAAAATAATGTCTTCTTTGGATTCTAATTTTGCAGAATTGGCGATTACTTGATATTCTTTTTCGTGTTCGTAGCGAGGATGAGTAAGTTTGTTGGTTAAATCACCGTTGTCGGTCAGGATGATAAGTCCTCTTGAATCTTTGTCGAGTCGACCGACGGGAACGACACGTGGGCTGGGTGGGATTAGTTCTAAAATAGTTTTTTTGGCGTATGGATCCCAGCAGGTCGTGGTATATCCGGCCGGTTTATTGAGTAAATAGTAGGTAAATTCTTGAGGCAATGTAATGATTTTATCTTTAAATTTGATAATATCTGAGGCCGGATCAATTTGGATACCCATTTGGTTTGTGACAGTATTATTGATTTTTATCATGCCTAAGTTTATCAATTCCTCGCTTTTTCGGCGAGAAGCGACACCAGCTTGAGCTAAAAATTTTTGAAGACGCATCTTTGTCATATTTATACTTCCGAGCTTTTTTTGATATTTTTTTTGATAGTGACTCGAAAATCACCGAGATCATTGCCGAGCATTAATCGTGTTTGTGATTCAATAGCAGGAAATGAGCCGAATATTATATTTGTAAATGGCATGACT
>VFKW01000070.1 GCA_009885355.1 Candidatus Berkelbacteria bacterium | reverse complement strand
TACGGCTATTTGACAGAGTATAACCGCGACAAATATTTCAAAGCAACGCATTTTGTCGATATGGTCGGATGCGTGAGATGGAATGGTGTGAATTATGTGATCACAAATGATCCTGATTATTCAAACCAAGATGGGAAGAACGTACTGTTTCCGATCGAGGCCTTTAAGGCGGCTTGGGCAAATACAAATGAGTATTACGCCTCGGGCGGGAAAAGGGTTCGTGACACTGGAAATCCAAATAATGTCATTTACGGGAAGTTTGAAGGAAAAGTCAAATCTGCCCCAGCGAAAAAGGAGCTGGAAAATAGCGCGGAAAATCCTTCCAAAACAGGAGGGAAGTATCGGCTGACGCCGAATATAAATGGCCATACGGAGCCTTGCCTGCAAATTTATCTGATCGGAATAGAAAAGACGCTGTCTGGCACTAATGGAGTGAATGTCGATGGAAAAACCTTCCACTCTTGGAGTGAAATCGACTACTTTGAAATCAAAAAAGAGACGCTTGAAAAGATTGATGAGGTTGAAGTATGTTTTTCAATCAAACCAATGTATGATAATGAGCCGTTGACCATACTTCTTAACGACAAGGTAGTTAGTGAAGGAAAAGCAATGTTCGGCGGAAGTCAATGCGGTCGGTTATCTCCGATTGACAAATCATTGATTCGGACTGATGGCAAAAATGTGCTTGAATTTAAATTTGGAACACCGAAGGATAATATTCGGCCAATCCTACACCAGATGACTATCAATCTTTATTACAAATAAGGTTGCAGTGGCGGAGGCTGATCGGATATGATCAAATTAGAAATTTTAAAATGGTTTTGCCCTGCAGAAATGCGGGGCTTTTTTTATTTAATAGATCTTGAATTTATGATGCCCTGGGATAGGAGTTTTTTTATTTGGTCTTTGGTGACTTGGCGGTCGGACCAAGGGATGTTTTTGGTGCCGACGGACATGGTTTCTTCGGCGCCTTTGCCGGTGATGACGACGACATCTCCGCTTTGAGCCTGGGATAAGGCAAAATTGATCGCTTCGCGGCGATCTGGAAGGCGCCACCACCATTCCCCTTCTCCGGTGGATTTGGTTTTGAAGATTTTAAATTGAGATTTTCGATATTTAGTTTTTGGCTTGCGACCGTGGGAAAGGCCGGAAATGATTTGATCTATAATGGATTCGGGATCTTCAGAGCCAGGATCTTCGTTGGTGATGATAACTTGATCGGCAAATCGGGCGGCGATTTCACCCATGATTGGACGTTTGGTCTGATCGCGATCCCCGGCTGAGCCTAAAACAGCGATGATTTTCCCTTTGGCGCCGGATTTTATGGTCTCATAGACATTTTTAAGGGCGTCAGGGGTGTGAGCATAATCTATGAGGACATTGAAATTTTGCCCAAGGTCGATTGATTCCATGCGACCGGCGACGCCTTTGACGGATTCTAAGCCGGCCTTGATCTTTTCGATGGAGATCTTTTGAGAATAGGCATAGCTGGCGGCGGCTAAGGCATTATAGACGTTGAATTTGCCGGGAATATTTAAATTGATAATACTCTGACCCTCGGGATAAACGAGAGTAAAGGTGACGCCTTGCGGGCTCAAGAGGATTTTACGAGCCATCAGATCGGCGCGATTTTCGATCGCGTATGTCAGCTGAGTATCGGCTGGGTATTTGAGGAAATTTTGAGCTGACGGATCGTCGGCATTTATGATAGCGACGTAGGGATTTTTGGAAAATAATTTTTCTTTGACAGAGCGATATTTTTTGAATGTTTGAAAATAGTCGAGGTGGTCGTGAGTGACGTTGGTCAAAATGGCGGCTTCAAAAGGGATGCCCCAGACTCGATATTGGGAAATGGCGTGGGCGGAGACTTCCAAAATAAGATCCTGACAATTGGCCCTGGAGGCTTGATAGATGAATTTTTGCAAGCTCCAGGGATCGACGGTGGTCATTTTTTTAAGATTTTTGGTGATTTTATCGCCTATTTGAAAATCAATGGTGGTAGCCATGGCGACTTTGTGACTGGTTTGAGAGAGAATGGCCGAGAGTAAATGGCAGGTGGTGGTTTTGCCGTCGGTGCCGGTGACGCCAATGACGCGAAGGCGGCTGGCGGGATAATGAAAAAATGAAGCAGCGGATTTGGAGCGGTTTTTGCGGTACCTCAAAATGATGCCCTCCGGAAGCATCGTTCGTAGTATACGTTTTATTTTTTTCATAATATTTTAAACAAAAATTTTTGAAACTAGAACACCTGTTTGAGAATAATGACAAATATCAAATGTCAAATTTCCAATCAAACCCAAATGACTAAATGTCAAAACTGATCAATATTTGAGTTTTGTCCGCCGACTGGCGGATTCTTTTGACATTGGAAATTAGGATTTTGACATTTTGTCCTATATTACTCCTCGTCGGCGGAATTTTTCTGCCTGACAGAATATCTTATACCATATTGGACTAAAAATCAAATCAAAACTTCCCATTAAGTGAATATATTCGCCGCCAAATTGCTCTTTGAAGCGAGCGAAGCCGGCGTATGGGTGGTTTGGCTGATCTGGAGGAGCGGCGCCGAGCATGTCATAGGAAGTGCATCCGCGGCGCTTTGCTTCTTGGATGACGATCCAGTGGGCTAGGGACGGCGCCATCACTTCTTTGTGCTCGGTCGAGGATCCGCCATAAAAATAGTCGGCTGCTCCGTCGTAGAAAGAAATGATGAGGGCGACGACTGGCTTGCCTTGATAGCGAGCGATAAATAAGGCACCGGCGTGGTTGTCGTAGAGGGTTTTTAACAGATCCACAAAATAGGATTGCTGGCGCACGCCGAAGTTTTTGCGCGAGCCGGTGCCGGCAATAAGCGGATAAGCCAGTTCGGCGTCCTCTAAATATTTAGATGGGTCGTCGTGGATTTCGATGGTAACATCATGTTTTTGAGCCACTTTGATATTGTAGCGGCCTTTTTGTTTCATCTGAGCTAGGATCTCTTCTTCGGTGCCCTTTATGTCAATAACGCGGCGATGTTCGGGCTGGACGAATTCGAAGGATTTTTTGTATTTATTTTGTTCGAGTAAATTTTTAAGATCTTCGTCTTGATCTTGCCAGATTTCCAATCGAGTGAAGATGATATTTTCTGTTTTGGCCAGTTTTTGCATTTCTTTGGTGAATTCGGGGAGCCAAGTTTTCCAGTCTTTATCGGATACTTCGGGGATGTAGGCCATTTTAAATTTGGAATATACTGGTTTTACTAAAACTGAGGTATTTTGAATATCAAATGATTTCCAACCGCTTTTTGATTTAAAATCAGCCCAGAATGGGGTTTGAAGGATGCTTTTCATGGATTTATTATATTATATTTTTGTTCTTATGGGAAATATTTTCTTCTTTGTTCCTATGTCATCCCGGACTTGATCCGGGATCTAGGTTTTATTGTTCGAAGTTTGTCGAGAACTATTCTTTTTTTTGCAGTGATACTGCAGGTTTATGGGTTAAGGACCAGGATTTATTTGTGGCACTTCCGTGCCGTGATTATAATAAGGGATCAGGTGGCTCGTTCCGATGCCGCCCCCTAGGTCCCTTATGATCCCATACCCCTGCACGGCTTTTCCAACCCCGGAGAAAATATCATTCTTCCTAAACAGACACTCCCAGCGTTCGACTAGGACTCCGTCCTGTCGCCGAGGCTTCTATTTGGTAAGAATGATATTTTCTCCTTCCTGGAAAAGAGGGAAAGAACCAGAGAGCCAAAGAACCATAGAACCAAAAAGCCATACTTCGTGTTGACTTAATTTTAAGAAAAAAACCGCCGTTAGGCGGTGGGGAGGGGTTGATCGGTATTGAGACTGTTGATGTATTTTAGGAGGTCGTCGACCGAGGTTTTTGGGTCGATAAGAATTGGGAGGGAGAATGTGTCATAACTTTGGGTTGAAGACCTCATTGATCGATGGGCATAGACTTCTCGATCCCTGATGCGATGCAGGAGTTGTATGATACGCGGATCGTCAATGGGGGCTTCGCCTGAAGTAAAATCAGACATAAGCTTTTTTAACTCTTTGGCGATTGCTTTTGCATCATTCAACTGATCCTGCAGATAATCCTCTTGATAGAAGTTTAGTAGCCGGAGAAGCAAAGAATATAATGGATTTCTTTTGCCTATTCTAGCTGAGATCTTTAACTGAAGACGCTCGAGAGGTTGTTGGGTTTCGTAAATCTGCCGTTGGACAACCTGAGTCTCAAATTTGACCAGGTTATTAACCATACCATAGGCTTGTTTGCGGTCCATTTCGATGCATTCCATATATCCGCCTCCTTTACTAGCATTTGATGAACTTGGTTTCATTTTAGCCGAATTAGCTATATAAGTCAATTGAACAAAAGAAAACCCGCCGACTAGCGGCGGGGGTTTTTGTGGCAGACCAATAAGGTCAAATATATTCGGCTATTTCGTGGTTCTGATCCGGAAAATAGAAATTTTTTAGCTTTTTAACAAGCTTTTCTACCTTCCGGACTGATTCTGAGTCAGATCCCCAGGGCTTACCTGGGATTGGCATGTGACTATCTCGAGCAATTGATAATCTAATATTGAGCTCGCGCTCAACGTAGATTATATAACTAGATAGATCAGTTGCATCCTTGAGGGATGCCTGAATGTCACAGAGCTCTTTGATGGCTCCTTGGAATTCTATCTCTTTCCCCTGGAGTTCTAGCTTGGTTTTTTCGCCACCGAAGATATTTATGATCTGGCTGGCAAGCTTGCCATACCTGGCAAGTGTAACCCGTCGATAGTCGATTTTTCGGCTACGCAATGATAGTTGTAAGCATTCCATCTGAAATGCTTGAATGCGTTTGGCAAAAATATCGTCGATCTCCTTTTTCATTTCCTCTATAGACCCATTACCCACCCTTGTTGTCATCTAAATTCCTCCATGAATTTTTTGATCAGATTGAGAATATTTTATAATATATTTGGCCTTTTGTCAAGGGACTGACCGTCTTTGACGGTAGTATCAGGTATTTAGTATTAAGTATATTGGACTTGACAGGGAAGGACGTGCACGATTGGTTGAAAATAATACGTTTTTAAGGTACAATTTGGGGGCGTAGAATAAGGAATAAAGAATGATGAATAATGAATGGACGACTGCGGCGGAGTATTGTGAATAAAAAAACAATTACAATTTTGGCAATTGAGACAAGTTGTGACGAGACGGCATGCGCCGTTGTTGCAACTAACAACTTACAACTAACAACCGACAACAATTGGAGGTTAGAAATTTTGTCGAATGTAGTGGCTTCGCAGATTGATTTGCATGCAAAATTTGGCGGGGTTTATCCGGAATTGGCCTCAAGGGCGCATGCGGAGAGTATTATTCCAACGATTTTAGAATCGTTGGAAAATGTCAAATTTCAAATGTCAAATGACAAATCAAATCCAAATGACAAAAAAAGTGAAGAACTACTTCTCGACGAGGCTCGAAGTGTAAAATCTATGATGAAAGATATTGATGCTATTGCG
>VFKW01000123.1 GCA_009885355.1 Candidatus Berkelbacteria bacterium | reverse complement strand
GGAAGATAAGATTATGAATGAAGCAGAAACAAGAGCCGAATATATTGATCCCAAGCTAAAAGAAAGTGGCTGGGGCGAAATTGAAGGATCAAAGGTTCTTTAGGAATTACATATTACCGAAGACAAAATTCTTTTCCCCCATCTCCATTTACAAAACTCCCATGTCATTTAGTGGGCGATCGCCCACTAAATGACATATTCTAATATCAACCCTAACCCCAACCTCCAAATTCAAAAAATTCCCCAAATTCCCCAATCTTCAGGTGACGGTTCTCTTTACCTCCGCCGGCTGGTGGATGATCTGAATTGTGATAAGATTGAATTGAGATATAAAATCATCAGGATGATGAAAAAATATGTATAAATAATATTTTTAAAGAGGCTCTATGAATAATATCAACAAGATACAAAAAGCGATCAAATTTGCGACCAAAACTCACGAGGTTTATCAAAAACAAAAGCGCAAGGGCAGAGATATTCCATATATCACGCATCCTCTGACTGTCGGGATAATTTTGGCATCTGTGCACGCGAGTGACGATGTAGTTTGTGCGGGAATCTTACATGACACAATAGAAGACAGTATTTCCCAAAGAAAAGTAACTTTTGAGATGCTCGAAGAGCGCTTTGGTAAAAATGTAGCTCAGTTGGTTTTGGATGTTACGGAAACTGACAAAAGCTTGCCTTGGGAAGAGAGAAAAAAGCAAGCCAGAGAACATATAAAATCATTTTCACACGATTCCGTATTGATGAAGTCGGCTGATATAATTAGCAATATGACTGATTTGATCGATAACTATAGAAATGAAGGCGAGGAGATCTTTACGAGATTCCACGCACCAAAAGAGAAAATCATAGAAAATTACTTGGCCACTATCGCCGCATTGATTGATAAATGGCCAGAGAGTCCATTAGCCCAAGAACTTCACGGTTTAGAAGATAAATTAAGTCAACTCTGAAAGGATTAGTCAACGTTTCTCTTCCCCACCTCCATTCACAAAACCCCCATGTCATTTAGTAGGCGATCGCCCACTAAATGACATATTCTATTGGAGGGGACGATTCTCTTTTACCCTGGAAATTAGGCTTTTGTTGAATTACAATTGATTTTTTGCGTTTCTTTATATTTCTGCAGATCATTTCCCCAAATGTCCTTAGTATAGGATTCTTCGATTATTTGATCCATAATTAGATTAGGGGGCGGCTATTATATGTCATATCATAGCCGTCGTTTTTTTCGAACAATAAGGTCATTTTCGTGTTTTAATACTGTTGTTGCGGGGCTGAATGGATCTGTATTTATGATTTCTTCAATTTTTTCTTTTTTCTGTTTGGTTGTAGCCTTTTTCTCTTTTCGGCGTCTGACAATATGCTTAGTTTCGTGATGAATTTTTTTCATTTCTTCATAGACGATGATTGTGGCCGGAATAATAATGAGGATGATAAGACCCAAAAGACTGCGGGCGAATGCTGTTACATACCCAAAGTATGGAATAGCCAGCACGACCTTGCCTACAATTCGACTTGAATCGACTTGGCCGGCGTCAGGCGTATCATTGGCGTCGCCTTTTGTTGTGAAAAGTGGTTTATTGTCTTGATATTTTATATCGGCAATCCTATGAGTTGTGGTTTCAGACGGCTTTTCTTTATCCTTAAAGGTAATAATATCGCCAACATTGTATTTTTCAGAACTCTTGTCGACTATCATGGAGCCTGTCTTGATAGCAGGTTCCATAGAGCCGGATTTTACAACCAACAACTTAAATCCACCAATACTAAGCTTTGAGGAGATAGCTAGTAGTGCGAACAGGATTACTACTATATAAGTAATATAAATGACAATTTTTTTAAACATATTTTTCTCTTTTAATAACTTTATTTTCAGCCCAGATATTTCTAGGCTGAATAAAAAACATTAAATCTTAATTAGTTCTGCCTTCGATTGCGAAATCCCATGACATTTCTTTGTCCATGAGGGAATTTTGTTCGCTACCTGATTCTGGAACTCCGATTTTGTATCTCAGACCGATTATTTGATCATTAATAACATTATACGGTTTTAATTCTGAAATTCCAAGGCCGGTAAGGATATTTAATTCGTTTAGATTTGACATTTGACCGTCAAAAATCTCAGTCCAGCTGCCGGATATTCCTTTTTTTGCTTCGACTTGAATGATGGTTGCGTTCTTTAGCTCTGGATTTCCTGCTACATTTTTTACTGAAAGCAAGAGTTTTTTTGCGTTTAGTGTACTTTGGGAAAGTAGTGAATCTGTCACAAGGACAGGAACCGAGCTGCGGACGTCGCCAGGGGCATTGTTATGAAAATGTTGGCCGGATATTGTCTGCTGGCCGTCGACTCTGATTTCCAATTTTCCAGTTGAGAAAGTATTTCCGGTGATCGTGGCTGTGTCGCTAAAATATGCACTTGTCGAGCCGGCTGCGATAGAAGCTACGGCGACGATGGCAAATATGCTTTTGATAATTTTAAACATTTTTTCTCCTATTATTTATTAGTTCGTATATTTGAAATAAGCTGTCGACCTTCATTTATTGATTGCCCCTCCCTTATGCCGACAATAGCTTGTCGGCATTAAGAAAGTCAATCAATGACTTTGATCCAAATTTATTTTACCTGCGAAGCAGTGACCACAAGGTCAGCGCTGTAGGTTCTGCCCTGATATAGATCGGTAGCATCGGTACTGAATAATGCAGTCATTCGCAATGATACATGATCATTTGCAGGGACTGCTAATAAAACCCCTGATGCGTCGTTTCGGTTTGCATAAGTGAATGTACCGTGACCGGTGGTTGCCAATTTCTGCCAAGCGGTTCCATCCCAATATTCTGCTTCTGTGACTGAAACATATTCATCGAGGCCGTTATCCCATTTACCATTGACTAATCCAGATAAAGTGACTGGAACAGTGCTAGTGTTGTTTACATTGAAAACGACTTCTTGAGTTTGCCCAGGCATCCAATTATCCATCTTGAATGGCACTTCATTTTGGTCATTGGCACCAATATTGATACTGATTGACCCTGCTGTTATGGCGGCGGCGCTTGGGAGTGTTACCTCTTTGGTAAAATATGCACCGGTTGAACTAATTGCGATTGCACCAACTGCAATGATAGCAAATAAACTTTTAAAAATTTTGAACATTTTTACTCCTTTATTTTTATAATAATTTTACAAGATACCGACCTTCATCTTACAACCTATTTTTAATATACACTACAGAAATTTCCTGTCAAATTTATCACAAGAGAGTGCCGTATGATTGAACAGGATCAATATTATCTTGAGTTCAACCAAAAATGGATTATTATTTAACTAATTGAGCCAGAGGGGACACTCCTCTTTCCCAGGTTTAGCTGCAAAATTCCCTCCATTCTCTAGCGCAACAACAAATCAACATCCCCAACCACCAAAAATTTTCTAAAAACCCCCCCCAACCAAATACCCCACCATCACAATCTATACCCTGTAATCATGTAATTTTATGTCATTTAACAAGCGACCGCTTGCTAAATGACATACCGTCCAACTATAAGGTGGAGGGGACACTTCTCATTCCCATGTTCATTCGCAAAATTAAAATAATTGAGAATTATTTGCAAAAAAAATTATGATTTTCCATGTAAAAATATAAAATATTTGCATTTTCTCTGGTAAAGCAGAACCTTCCACTCCGTAACTCTATATACATAAACGTGAAAAGTAGTGATAAATACGATATTTTTCACGTTTATGTTGACAAAATCGTAAAAAAACAATAATATTAATGTATAGGTGTTAATATAAAGTTATATAAAGGAGAAATAATGGCAAAAATACTCAATGTGTTTAATAAAATAAATTCCCTTCGCGAACGTTATTATAAAGCGTCTATTGGCAAAGAATCTCTTATTAAGCTTATTGCGGAAGCAGAAGTCGCTGAACAGGTATATAACTCGAATGCGATTGAGAATAGTACGCTGACACTTGAAGAAACTGAAAAAATACTTATGCAGATTGATCTGGATAGATACATTAGCGAACGAGAAATTTTTGAAGCAAAAAATCTAGCACGAGTTGTTACATACATCAACAATAAAGCTAAAGAACAAGAGCTCGATCTTCCTATGATTTTGTTGTTACATGAAATGTTGATTTCAAATATCCGTGACGATATCGCAGGAAGGTTTAGAAAAGATAACGAGTTTGTTCGTGTTGGCAGCCATATTGCCCCTAACCCAAAAGAGGTAGTGGATCGTTTGACGAAAATGCTGTCTGAATACAACGCCTCTAGTAGTGAAAATATTATTAAAAGAATCGCAAAATTACACCTTACTTTTGAGCATACACATCCATTTGTCGATGGTAATGGGCGAATCGGTCGTGTTATCAATAATTATTTATTGATAAGAGAAGGGTTCGTGCCGATAAATATCAAATTTATCGATCGAAAAATGTATTATGAGGCTTTCAGGGAATTCGATGCGAAAAAAAATACTGCCGTGATGGAAGAAATTGTAGGGAAAGCATTGACGAATAGTTATCATAAACGATTGGCATATTTGGAAGATAAAAATATTATCACTCTTGGTGATTATGCAAAAGAAAATAAACTTTCTCATTCAAACTTAATTAATAAGGCAAACCGTCAAACAATTGAGGCTTTTTTAGAAAAGAATATTTGGAAAATTGGTATCAAAAATGATAAAGAACAATAAATCATTTTTGTAGTTAAACGTGGATGAATCTCTTTTTCAAGTTCATCCACAAAAATTGAATAATGACCCAGATGAGTAATTAGCAGAGATATCAGAAAAACCGGAAAATAACCCGCAAAAATCAAAAAGCCTAAACTTCAGATTAAATGGGACCTGTCCCCTAATTAACTAATACAAAAATATTTTAGGGGACAATTCTCTTTTTTCCTGGAAATTAGGCTTTTTTCAAGATACACGGGGTAAATCCTTATGTCCTTGATACTTAATACCATATACCAAAAAAACACCCACAACCTTAATCACTAACCAACTACCAGCCACTATCTATAACCGTCTAATCTTATGTCATTTAACAAGCGACCGCTTGCTAAATGACATATCGTGTAATTATAAGGAGGAGGGGAAGTTTCTCATTCCCAGGTTAATTTGTAAAATTTGAATGATTGAGAATTATTTGAAAAAAAATTATGATCTTCCAGGCAAAAATATATAATATTTTGCATTTCCTAGGGTAAAAGAGAACTGTCTCCTATGGTTATGGAATTGCTAATGCTTAAGGGGGCTAGATGACTTGCTTAAATAGCATAATTCTCAGCAGCAAATTTGGCTTGGTCAATAAACACCTTTTTTGCATTACCAAGAGTACCTAGCTCGTAGAAAGCCAGGATTGCTAATTTATAGGTATTAACATCAACTGCTCGCAGCGATAGCGGGAAGGAATCATTTGCGTATAGAATTGCATTTGCAAGAATTCTAGCGGTTCGTTTATTGCCATCATTAAATGGTTGAATGTAGCAGAGATACGTAAAAGCTAGGATGGCTTTTGTGAACACATCCTGCTTCTTGTTAATTACTTCGCAAAGTTTCTTTAATTCTTCTTCGACCTGAAATTTATTATCGAGCGGGCGATAGGCGCTGCCAGTGATGCCGACTAGTCGTTCTCTTAGTCCAGGGTCGATAAGCCCATCTGCTAGAATTTTGTGGAGCTCAATGATAGTTTGTATTGTAATCTCACCGCTAAAAAACTTTCGATTCTCTTCGGAGAAATCCAAGGCCTTTTTGTGGTTCAGTACCATAGTTGTTTCATCTTTCGATTTTCCAGCTGCTGGGATACCATCTTTGATCAGTGACTCAGTTTCAAGGAGAGTATAGGTATTGCCTTCTATTTGTGATGACTTCCAGGATAGCTCTATCGTTATGCGTTCGCGTTCACGTCTCAGGATGTCTCTAGGTGCAGCCTTGAGTTTTTCGTAAAAAACTTTATTGTACGTATTCAGGTCTTTCTGCTCTAAATCTGAAAAGAGTGTGGTTGACCTTAGAGCATCGAGACGATTAAAATCATAACTTATACCGGCTCTGCCTTCATTAGCGAAATACTCTTCCAGTCTTTCTTTGGTCAATGCCAGATTAAATCTTGCTTTACTATCCACAGTATAAGTAATGGCTCTCGCCACACCATGCCTCTGAACTATCTGGCTCTGAACTAGCTCGCTAATATCACGCTGTAGAGTTCGTTCGGTAACTTCGACAAAATTTGGCAAGCCAAGAAGCCCCGACAATGTATTGGTGCCCGTTATGAATGCGATTATGATTTGCTGCTGCCTGCTTGTAATCTTCATACTATAATTATAACAAGTATCCCGACAAAATCAACTATTATCCTGACAATATGTCGGGATAATGGAAATGTCGGAGGGACTGGCTCTTATTCCCAAGTCCATTCGCAAAATTTCATTTATCTCTTAGTAAATCAACATCATCAATCATTTCCGCACCGCTCCAAAACGCCAAGCGCAATATTTTCTCAAAATTCCCCTCCAATCAAATATCCCACTAGCCCCAATCTATAATCTATAATCATCTAATCTTATGTCATATGTCATTTAATTATAAGGCGGAGGGGAGAGGAGACGCTTCTCATTCGCATACTCATTCACAAAATTTGAATAATTGAGAATTATTTGCAAAAAATATGATCTTTCAGGCAAAAATATAAAATATTTTGCATTTCCCAGGTTAAAAGAGAACCGTCCTCTAATTTTTATAGCCTGTACAAGAAGTGTTTAAGTAAGGTGATACATCACTTTTTAACCTCGAGATTTACCATAAGCTTAATGCTATATGCACTTAGATTATGCCACGATAATCAAGATTCATGCTTACCGAATATTATTTACATATTAATGCTCGGGGTAATAATCGAACAGATATTTTTTATAAGACAATGGGAGAAAGCAGTGAGCAACGGAGGAATAATTATCAAAAAATTTGGTTGAAAAGTGATGCGTCCCGTTACCCCCGCATACTCTGACTTTTTGCAAAAATAATGGTACAATCTAGGCACTAGTATCAAATCATCTTAGTCTTTGTGCAATATCTCAAGCTTAAACTTTTTAATTGCTTTTTCTTTTGTAAATGTCCAGTTTATCTTGGATCTTTTTTTATTTCGAT
>VFKW01000001.1 GCA_009885355.1 Candidatus Berkelbacteria bacterium | reverse complement strand
GATCTCATACTCATAGTTCACCCCACCTTTTTTATTATTTACAAGTAAATTATATCCGAACGATATTACAAAGTCAAAAAAAATAAGCAAAATCTTATCAAACCATAAATTTCAAAACTTAATAGAACTGGCGATATTATTTAAAATCTTTCCTGTAATATTACTTTTACCCTGCGAGCTTATCACAACTATCCGTCCCTCCGAAGTATATTTACTCACATCGACTACATATATCGGCCCGACAACCGAACTGGCAACATCTTCCCCACTCGTGATCTGTTGATTTAAATACAATTCTTCCATATCAAACAAATTGTTTACCACTTTCTTTTGTCTATTCACTGTCAAACATTCAGCATTTGGATTATTTTCAAAGCATGACTCTTTTGCCTCTTGAATTCCAAATTCACTAAATGACAATACTTTATGATCTATGATCTGATCCACGATCAAATCAAATTCACCCAATTTGTTGGTAGAATTATCACGATTTACCAAATTTCTAAACACCAATCGATCAGCATCTGCCTCATCCACAAACCAATTCCTAGGATGCTTAAAACTAAAAAGATAAGGACTGTTGTACGTCTCCCATTTTCTTAAATCCAAATTTGAGATCTCCCGAGCCTGCTTTTCTAAAGAAGAAATTTGATTTTCCAGATAAGCTACTTTTTGCTTATGAAATTTATCTAAAAAATAATTACTTGTCACTCCGCAAAATGTAAAAATCAAAATACATAAAAAAACAACCCAAAAATCCGTCATCCATTTAGGTATTGGAATATCTCTAGCCACTCAAACCCTCCAAATATTTCAACTTTGAAATAAAATCCCAACGCACTCACCAATATATAGAGTCTCTAAAAACCAGTCACGTCATCCCCCGATCAGGTCGAGGGCAGGCTCTCGAGCCGAATGAAATTCGACACCTGCCTACCGGCAGGCAGGTCAAGGATCCAGTTATAGAGTTTCCTGGATTCCCTGCCTGCCGGCAGGCAGGCGGTTCTGGGATCCCATCCCGGCCGGAATGACGATTATTGGTAGTTTTTCAACGATCTCATATATATTATTTACAAATAAATTATAGCACTAATACTAACTTATTGCTTATTAGCCACGAAGTGGCCCACTTACGGCTTACTGCTTACCAGCTTATTGCTTACTGCTTAATACTTACCAGCTTACTAGCTTACTGCTTAATACTTACCAGCTTACTAGCCCCAACGGGGCCCCTTCGGGGCTTATTAGCTTATCTTCCCCGCTTGAATCACCTTATCAACAATCCCATAATCTTTTGCTTCAGAGGAAGTCATGTAGTAGTCACGATCAGAGTCTTTTTCAATTTTCTCAAATGTCTGTCCGGTTCTCTCGGCTAAAATCTCATTTATCTGCGTTTTCATTCGAATAATCTCTTTGGCCTGAATCTCAATATCTGCAGCTTGACCTTCTGCCCCACCCATAACCTGATGAATTAGGATGCGTGAATTCGGCAATGAAAATCTCTTCCCCTTTTGACCGCCTGCTAGCAAAAACGCCCCCATCGAAGCAGCCATACCGACACAAATAGTCGAAACGTCAGCTTTGACATAATTCATCGTATCATAGATTGCCAAACCGGCAGTTACCACCCCACCCGGGCTATTAATATAAAGCTGAATATCTTTTTTATTATCTTCGCTATCCAAAAATAAAAGCTGTGCGATTACCAAGTTAGCAACTGTATCATCAATCGCACCACCCAAAAAGATAATTCGATCTTTTAATAACCGAGAATAAATATCATATGCTCTTTCGCCAAATTGTGATTTCTCAATCACAGTAGGCACTAGTATTGAACTCATAATAGCTCCTTCGTCGCAATGTCAAATTTCCAATTTCCAATGTCAAAAATTTTGAACTTTGGATTTTGTCATTGATTTGACATTTGACATTTGACATTAGTCATTAGGCTGTCATTTCCTCAACCAGCTTTTCCATAACTTTCTGCGTTACTTTTTCATCCTTTGCATCAATTTCTTCTTTTTTGGCTACTTCAGCCAAAGCCAAACCGATTTTCACGTTTCGTTCAGCCTGTCCGCGCCATTCGACTCGCAATTCCTGGGCTGTTTTTTTCATAGAAAGTAGATATTGGTCTAAGGTCAAACCATAATTTTTTGCTTCATGCTCCATATTATGGAAAATACGATCCAATTCTTGCTCAACCAATGAATCAGGCAATTCAGTCTTGACCACAGTCAAAAGTTTATCCAAAACCGCATTTTCCAAATCTTGGTGACGCTTCGTCTCTTTTTCACCCTTCAGGCTATCTTCAATTCCCTGTCGCAAAGCTTCAACGCTATCATGGCCAAATTCCTTAGCAAATTTCTCATCAACTTCTGGGGCGATCACTTCTTTAACCAAATGCACTTTTACCTTAAATTCAGCCTTTTTCCCGGCGATAGTTTTTTCATGATAATCTTTTGGAAATTTGATCTCAAAAGTTTTCTCTTCATCTTTATTCATTCCTACCACTTCTTCTTCAAAACCCGGGATCAAAGTTTTACTCCCCAAAATAACGGGATGGCTCTGGCTGATCATATTTTCCTGTATCACGCCGCCTACTTTTCCTTCAAAATCGATCGTAACCCAGTCGCCCATTTTTGCCGCTCGCTCAACATCATTCATTTGAGCTTTTTGTCTTTTTAAATAATCAAAAATTTGATCGATCTCTTCTGATTTAACTGCCTCTTCTTTTGGTTTAGCCACTTTTAGTTTTTTATAATCCCCGATCGTTGCCTCTGGCCATACATCAACCTCAGCTTCATAGACCAATCCATCCTCATCTGATTTGATCGAGATTTTCGGAGCCGCCACAGAAACCATGTCGTATTCTTTCAAACCTTTGACATAACTATCTGTCATAGCTTTATCAATCGCTTCAGCTTTGATTCTGCCAGTGCCAAGTTGATTTTCAATAATATTTCTCGGAGCCTTGCCTGGACGAAAACCCTTGACTTTAACCATTGGTGCCAATTCTTCAAATGCCTTATCAAAATACTTAACCATCTCAGCTTTATCAAGTTCGATAGTTAATTTTATCTTTGACTGCGGGAGTTTTTTGATATCAGTTTTCATTTTCACAATCCTTTACTTATTACCCCGGAGGGCCCCTTCCCCAAAAGGGAAACTTTATCTTGGGGCTAACTACTAAACATACTACCAGTTTACAACCAAAAAATCAACTGTAATTATTGTTTACCAATAAAATAATGTAAAAAAATATGGCAGAGAACACTCTCTGCCAATAACCATTTTATACCAGCGCAATCGCTGTAATAAATATCTCAATAGTCTTGCGCTTTCCACCCCAACAACCTATGGCTTTAGAAACACTGACGATTATCGGTTCTGTAAAAACAATCACTTCCTTTTCTTTACCATCATCGTCCTTAACTTTAACCTTCCGCGACCGCACATTGGATGGCAAATTACAAACCATTATTAGTCGATCCCCGACCCAAGCCTCAAAATCCATTGAGGCAACATAGTGCTTAGGTCTTATCTTGGTTTTCTCGACAAGACCCGCCTTGAGAGCTCCCAAATATGCAACCTGTGCCGCTGCTTCAATTATCAAGGATCCCAGCATCAAACCATCGAAATGGTCTCTTATGATAGGATTTTTCTGATCAACAGTATAGAAACCCTCGATCATACTTGATCCATCCAGATAAGTAGTAATCACCGCTTGATCAACAAATTGCGCAAATGACCCATAACCTGTTCTTCTTCTGATAGCAGCAGAAGATACCACTGACACTGAACCAACCACTTGAGGATGATCTGGCCCTAACAGTAATGCTTTACCCATTCCCCCTAATACCCCTTTCAAAGAATAACTCAACCACGATATTAGTCACATCATGCCTTAAATAATAAATTTTGTCAATCCTTCCAAACCAAAAAAGCGAGCATTCTTATCAAATCCTCCGCCTAAAACAAATTTAATTATCTAACTATTAACTTCTTGTACAGATTTAGGAAAAAACTTCTCAATTACTTTTTCACACAAACTGATGTATTCTTCGTAACGCTGATACGCCACGCTGGCACTCCTGTCTTCATATTCATCGCGTGTCACTTTAGTACGATATGTTTCATCATACCTCTTTTTATTATAATTTTTAGGCCATGATCCCACATCCAATTTTCCAAAGCTTTTGTCGGAGAACTATTATAGTAAACGACCTTATTTGGCTTTTTCTCAGGATTATTGGCAAAATAACTTTCCCAATATTCTTTCGATGGAATTCGATCTTCCGATTCCTGATAGTAAGCGCAGGCACTTTCCAATAATTCGCCGGCAAAATCACTGGCAGTTCGATCCAACATGTCAGGTTCGTTTAGTAAGTATTTTCTAAATTGATAATTATCCACGCTGCCCTGTAAGGCCCTAATAATCTTTCTATCTGAAATAGAAAATCGATTTCTCAGATCACTTGCAAAATTTTCCTGTAGTTCATAAGCTTTTTTCCAATCTTCATCAAATTTTTGGTAAACTTCTTCTAAAAAATGAGTAAATTCATCATTATTTATCAAATTTGTCATCTCAATCAATCTATTATCATCAACTTTTGGCTTCATTTGCTCATCAAGAAAATAACGTGATCCTGTATTTCGATCAACCGGAGTATCACATGGTATAAATACCAATCCGGCATCCAAAGACAAACCTTTATTATCTCGAGTCCATGCCCATATATCATTATTTTTATCCACCCCTAACGCTGACGTATCGGCAAACTGATGGTCTGCAAAAAAATGCCCTATCGGATAGGCAAAAAATATTTCATTCTGTGTTTCTCCCCCATAAAATTGATCCAAAACTACATCTTTTGCTAAGTGTAAAGCAGAAGAATCACCAAAGCCGCCATTATTTCGATGCCAATTCAAATTTCTATCACCATCAAGAACCAAATTAGCACCCACCTTTAATTTCTCTACTTCAGATTCTATAAGCTCTCTGTCAGTTCCTTTTACCCAAGGACAATGCTCCCGGTATTGTCCGACCAACCACTTGAAATAATCACCCAAAGCCTCGTCCTGTTTTTCACCTTCAAGGAATTTACCCACCACTGATGAAAGCCTTCCAGCTTCCAAAATATTCATAAAACCACTCGAATACTCTCCCATACCAGCTCGGTGTTCGATCATCCCCGTATGATCTCGAACGCCTTGTCTTGTGACATGAGTTGCCATTTCACTCGGGAACCGCGACAATAATAAACCATATTGTTCTTCATCTAAACTTGATAAATATTCCTCGGTAAAAAACTTTTCTATATCCTCTACAGTGTATTCGCTATTTCGCCAATTAGTTTTTTGCTCATCATAATATCCGCTCAATATATTTCTAATCTCACTTGAAAAATCTGCACTATTTTCTTCATTCAGACTTTCTTCCAATGGATGCATTTCCCTTGAATACTGTTAATCTTACTCTTATTCATCATTCGGCTTAACCAACTATTACTTATATCTGATAAATCAGCTTCCAGCTGAGTTATCCTCGCCTCGACACTCCTTCTTTCAGCCCTTTTTTCCATAATCAATCTGGCCGTTTCATCACGGCCAGATTGATCAGTCTCCTTTGAGAATTCTCTTATAAAATGCGGTGAATTTTCAGCCATCCCATTACTCCCTCTACCCTAAAGCTTTCACTCCGGGCAATTCCATCCCTGCCAAAAATTCGAGAGCCGCCCCGCCTCCAGTACTTAAATAAGTCATCTTATCAGCCAAACCGAAATTTGTCACCGTTCCAGTCGTATCCCCGCCGCAAATGATCGATTTTGCGCCATTAGCTGTCGCCTCGACAATTGCCTCAGCCAACATTTTCGTTCCCTGATCAAATGGCGACACCTCGCTCATTCCCACGTCTCCATTCCATAAAATCGTCTTTGCAGTATGTACAATTTCAATAAATTGATCAATAGTTTCATGACCTATATCCAAAGCCTTCCAGCTTGGGTCAAATTTATCACCGACCTTCACCGTCGTGATTTCTCCACTCCCGTCAATGCTTGATGATACTACCAGATCAATTGGCAATAATATCTGTTTATTATTTTTTCGTAATTCATCCAAAATTTCTTTTGCCACTGGCAATTTATCCGCTTCGAGCTTCGAAGCCCCCAAATCAACACCGCCTGAAGCCAAAAATGAATTCGCCACTACTCCGCCAAACAAAGCCGCATCAATCTTATCTTCTAAACTCCTAATAACCGGGATCTTGTCCGCCGCTTTTGCTCCGCCCATAATCAGTAAAAATGGATGTTCCGGATTTTTCACCAAAGAACCCAAAGTCTCAAGCTCTTTTTCCATCAAAAATCCAGCATAGCTCGGCAATAAATGAGTAACCGCTTCAACCGAAGCATGCGCCCGATGAGAAACCGCAAAAGCATCATTCACATAAATATCTCCCAAGCCCGCCAATTCTTTGGCAAAATTTTCATCATTTTCTTCTTCGCCTGGATGAAATCGCAAATTTCCCAAAACTACAACGTCGCCCTCTTTCATCTGGTCTACAGTTTGTAAAACGCTTTCTCCAACACAATCTCCACAATTTATCACTATTTTTCCCAAAAGCTCTTGCAACCTCAAAACCGCCGGATCCAAACTATATTTCTCTATAACCTGTCCATCCGGTCGGCCAAGATGTGACATCACAATTACCTTTGCCTTATTCTCAATCAAATATTTCAAAGTCGGCAATACTGCCCGGATACGCCCGTCATTTGAAACCTCTTTCCCACCCATCTGTGAGTCTTTTAATGGCACATTAAAATCAACTCGAATCAAAACCTTCTTGCCCACAACGTCAACATCTCGAATACTCTTCATCTTACTCCTTTGCCTTACGGCATATTTTTAATTACTACACTAATTGTAATTTGCCAAACCCTTTTCGTCAATTTAATATCTAATTCCAGAGGCCGCTGAAAAACTTAATTATTCTTCGAGCCACTAAATGGCCCCTTCGGGGCGAGAGAAGCGAGTCGAGAAGTATAAACCAAATAGTTCTCGACTCGCTCGAACAATATTCATAATACTTGGTCAACTGAATTAGGTTTATCAGTGGTCTCATCTACTAGCTAGACATAACATATAATGATAAAATAATATTAATATATACATAACTTTTGCGTAAACTATAAATTATTCACATATTCTTAATACTTAATACTTACTACTATCTACTAACTACCGTCCCGCCGCCGCGGGACTAGGAGGGACCCATGCGCCGCGCTTTATTAGCTTTTATGACGTTGATCATTTTCCCCGTGAGTCTTATTCTGATTATTATATGGACTACACTTTTATCTGTAAATAATCCAACTACTCTCAAAAATATCATAAACAAAGACAATTCTTATTCAAAAATAATCAATATTCTCCCCGCTTATCTCACTCAATCTGACAACAGTCCGATCATTTTTGATAATGAACAAAAAACTAGAATCATCAAAGCTGGGATCCCGGAAAGCTACCTAAAAACTAATATAGATCAAATCGTAAATGATTTTTTCAGCTGGATTAACAATAAAAAATCGACTTTTGCCCATACGATTGACCTAACCAAAGCCAAAGACAACGCAAAAGATGAAATTATCACCATCTACAAAGAAAAATATGCTTCTCTGGCCGAGTGTACATCCGGTGAACTTCTCCTAAATAAAATGCAAAATACACACCAATTTCCAACCTGCCGCATACCTTCCGAAAGCGCTTATGAGAGCATCTACAAAAGTTTTGACGCCACCATTGCCACTACCGACTCAATCAATTCCTTTCCTGATAAAATAGAAATTCCAATCCCATCAAATTTACAAAACATACCAAAACTTTTCAGCCAATTCAGGCTTCTTCTTATGATCGCAACCATTATTGATCTATTTTTATTCACCCTATGCCTATATATCCTCCGTATGTATCCCAAGAAACTCCTCCGGTATATCAGCACGATTTCACTATCTCTTGGCATCATCATATTTGGATTTAAATATTTCTTACTCGAGACTGGCATCAATTATTTTAATGAAAATATATCTGACTCGCTAAACAAAAACGCTGAGCTGAAATCAATTATATTGCCGATCTATCAATCAGTGGCCGCCAATATTAAAAATGATTTTTACCTTATAAGCCTAGCCCTTATCGGCCTCGGAATATTTTTCTGTCTAATAAATTTATTTATCAAAAACAAAAAATCAATCACCCACGAAACGATAGATATAAAACCAGCCTCGCCGCAAAACTCCTCAAAACCACAGCCAAAAAACCCTCAAACAACTGAATATATCTTACAAGATCCGTCAGAATCTCAACCAACAAACGCCCCGATACCAAAAAGAAACAAACCTCAATCCAAAAGAAAAATGCTCTAAACGAGCATTTTTCAAAATTTTATATCAATCCCCCCACCACTTTGTTGCTTAACAGCCACAAAGTGGCCTCTTAGAGTCTTATTAAGCTTACTACTTACCAGCTTACTACTTACCAGCTTACTAGCTTACAAGCTTGCTCCTCTATCTATATCGCCCAATTTCCTTTGATATCTCTACAAAATCATTAATCTTCAAAGAAGCACCGCCAACCAAGGCACCATCAATATCGGGCTCATCCATGTATTCCGCAATATTACTCTTCACAACACTTCCCCCATACAAGATTGGTAAATTTTCAGCTACTTTTTCATTATACAATTCTGTAATTTTTCGACGGATTTTTTTTGCCACATCCCCTGCATATTCAGCAGTCGCCGCATCCCCTGTTCCGATCGCCCAAACCGGTTCATAAGCCACGATGAGATTACTCATATTTTGTTCACTTACTTCATTTAAGTCACGGACCAGCTGATTGATCATCTCATCCGAACCTGAATTTGTTTTTGATCTTTCCCCGATACACAAAACCGGAATCAATCCATGTTCAAAAGCCGACTGAACCTTGTCATTGATCAATTCATCACTTTCATTAAAATGAAATCGTCTTTCCGAATGACCCAATATCACATATTTTACCACTTTTTGAAGCATCATTGGCGATACTTCACCTGTAAAAGGCCCTTTTTCCTGCCAATGCATATTTTGCGCCCCAAGCGACAAATTCTTTGGTGTATGTTTCAATGTTTCCGCGATCGGATAAAGCCAAACAAAAGGAGGACATAAAATTATTTCTACCCCATTTATTCCTTCCACTCCATCGCGAACTCCCTGGCTCAAAACCAATGCATCAGCTAGATCGGTATTCATTTTCCAATTTCCAATCGAGAACTTTTTTTGTCTATCAACAGCCATAATACCTCCTTAAAATATCTATATATTCATAATCCCACTAAATCAAAGAGATGGCAAGCAATTGCACTCACCATCTCTTATCATCTTCTAAATTTCAACTTCTATTACTTCATCATCCGCATCTTCAATATCTTTCACGTCTTCCTTCCCCTCCGCTTTTTCCATATCCTCATCATCAGGATATTTGTCATCAAACATATATACTCCAATTATTAACCAGAAACTGGTTGATCAAAAGATCATTAATTATTTTTCCATTTTGATCTTTTAAACCACTCAAGTCAATAATATTTCATACAATCGCTATTTAAACAGGTTCACTAGTCTATCCCAAACACTAAATCTCATAATATCACTATATGTTGTCACCACAACCAAGAGTAAAATAAATGCCAAACCGCCCATACCGAACCATTGCATCTGATTTTCACTCAATCTCTTTTTACGAATTTTCTCGATCACTGTGACAAAAACATGTCCCCCGTCCAAAGGCACGATCGGCAACAAATTCATTACTCCTAGACTGACACTTATCAAGGCAATAAACTGCAGAACATATGTAAGTCCCAATTTTCTCACCACATCTGTAGCAAATCCCACGCCCACCATACCTGATACTTCTTTAGAAATTTCTCTTTTGACAAATAATTTATTTACAAAATTTCCAACAGCCCCGACGGTCATACCAGTCAATTTTCCAACCTGACCCATGGCAACAAAAGGCGCCTTATACCATACTGCTCCAATCTTCCCGCCAGCCAAACCAATCCCGATCGGACCGCTATCCTTAGGAGGATTTTTCCTCGGCGTAATCCCCAAATTCAAAATTTGGTCTCCACGCTTTATCTCCAAAGTCGCTTCTTTGCCATTTTTTTCATAAATTTTTGAGACAACTTCCAAAGATGAACCAATTGCCTTATTATCAACAGCCAAAATCAAATCATTTTTCTTCAAACCAACTTTTTGTGCCGGAGAATTTTTTTCAACCGAAGTAATTTTTACAGGTTCCAATATCTTGACCCCTCGTCCCTCAACCATTCCGGAAACCAGAGGTTCAAAACCGGTAATCAAAATAATCGTAAAAATAATCCAAGCCAGTAAAAAATTCATCGCTACCCCAGCAACCAAAATAATTATTTTACTAAGCGGAGATTTTGACATAAATGACCTATCAAAATCCTTTGGCTCTTTAGATTTCTTATTCCCCTCGAGTAAATTTTCATCCTGACCATAAAGTGTACAATACCCACCAAGTGGAATCGCATTTATCGCATAAGTAGTTTCACCCTTTTTCACACTCCAAATCTTCGGCTTAAACCCGAAAGCAAATTCCTCAACCTTAACTCCAAGTTTTTTAGCCGCAACAAAATGCCCAAGTTCATGCACAAAAACCAAAATCCCCAGAATAAACAAAAATAATATTACAGTTAAAATCATAAAACTCCTAAATAATTTTCAAACATCTACCCTCTGTCTATCGTCATCCCGGGCTTGACCCGGGATCCAGCTATATTCTCGCCGTGAAACAGCTCCAAATCATTACTTTTTACTCTTGACCATTCTCAAATGGTCATTATGTCTTTCTCTTTTTTCTTCGACAATTCTTCAATTTGCTTATTATAATCATCAATCAACTTATTCAATCGATCTTCACCCCGATATTTATCATCTTCTGTTAATTCTCCCGATTTTTGACTACTCTGAATCTTATCCCAAGCTTCTTTTCTCGCATTTCGCATAGTAATTTTAACCACTTCCGCTTTTTGACCCACTGTTTTAACGTACTCTTTTCGTCTCTCTTCTGTCAAAGGAGGCAAAACAATCCTAACCTGATGACCATCATTAATTGGGTTAAATCCAAGGTTAGCATTTCGAATCGCCAATTCAATATCCCCCAAAACCCCTTTATCCCAAGGCTGTATCGAAATCATATTTGAATCCGGCGTAGTCACCGACGCTACCTGTTTCAAAGGAGTCGAATTCCCATAATACGAGACCATCACATCATCCACCAAACTCGAAGATGCTCTACCAGTATGAATACTGCGAAGTTCATCCTTGAAATGCTCAATTCCGGCTTCCATTTTTGGCTTCGCATCTGCCAATATTTTATCCAACATACAAACTCCTCATCTTATTAGCTTAATTCTTACCAGATTATTGCTTACTAGCTTACTGCTTATTAGCTTACTAGCTTAGTCCTAACCACCGTCCCAATCTTCTCACCCATCACTGCTTTTTGAATATTATTGTCTTTCAACATATTAAAAACCAATATCTGCAGATCATTCTCTTTGCAAAGCGCCAAAGCCGTTGCATCCATCACCCTCAATTCCTTACGCAATGCCTCGCTAAAAGTTAATATCGAATACAGCTTTGCGCCTTCTTCTTTGGGATGGCGATCATAGATACCATCGACCTTCGTTGCCTTCAATACGATTTCAGCATGCAATTCCAATGCTCTTAAAACCGCCGTCGTATCTGTTGTAAAATATGGATGACCGGATCCGGCCGCCAAGATAACCACTCGGCCTTTTTCCAAATGACTGACTGCTTTTCGACGAATATAAGGTTCAGCGATCTGATGCATATCAATTGATGACATTACTCGATTTTCAACCCCGATCTTCTCCAGCGCATCCTGCAGTGCCAAAGCATTCATGCAAGTCGCCAACATTCCCATATAATCCGCCGTCGCTCGATCCATACCATTTTCCGAAGCAGCATAGCCGCGAAAAATATTTCCCCCGCCGATCACGATCGCTACCTGCACGCCAATATCAACAATTTCCTTGATTTCTTTTGCAATCCTGACCGAAACCGCTGTATCCACCCCATATTCACGATCCCCCAGCAAAGCCTCTCCAGAAAGTTTCAGTAAAATTCGCTTATATTTCGGTTTCATCGGCCTCTTTCTAACGTCATCCCCGAGCCGAATGAAATTCGACATCTGGGATCCAGTAATTTTTAATAGACTATTTATAAAGATTATACCATTTGAAAAGATTTAATCAAATGATATTTACACAAAAATAAAGTGCCTTTTCAGACACTCTATTTTATATCCCATTTAGACCAATTTTAAACAAACGAACCTTTTTTAGGTTTAAACGCAGCATGCAACAACTCTTTTTCGAAATGCACTGGCGACTCACCAGTTTGAGCATAATAGTACAGTGCTGCCTGGAAAATACTAGATAATGCACTTGAAACAGAAATAATCAAAATCAATGAAATTACTGCAATCGGGGCTGTCACAAACAATAAAGCAGGACTAATTACCATTGAAGCAACAATAATACCGGCAGAAACAACCATCCAAAGCAAGAAGGCCATGAGAAAAACCAACCCCATTGCCAGTCCGCCGACATAATTTTTTGACCAGACTTTTTTGAATACATTTACAGATTCGCGTAATGCTTCAAATGGTCCAATTGGCTTATCACTGGAAACAATGACCGGAATAACAAATAAGGACATCATTCCCCAAGCAATATCCCCTATAAACGAAAAGATTTTGCCAAAGATGCCGCCTTTTTCTTGAATAATTTGCAAAACCATTCCGACCGTTGAGGCTAGCAAGCTAAATTTAAACAATGAACCAAAGTGTTTTCTAGCTTCACTCAAACCATATTTAATCGTCGGGTCGCCACCCTTGAAACGATACAAAGCTGAGGAAATGATCGAAGCAGAGAAAAAACTAGTCGTGATATACATCGCCAAATAGACAAAAAACCCAAATACATATTCCCAAACCTTAGGTATTTCTCCGGCCGTTTTTTGGTCAAATCCCAAAAGCATAATCGCAAAAAACGCAATAATTCCGACAATAGCAAGAACCACTACAGCACTAATTGCTGAAATAACCGGAAATAAAACCAATTCTTTATCCAATTTCAAGGTAGACCAGCTAGCTTTTGCCAACAACCAGCCACCTTTCCACGCACCGATTTTTACTTCTCCACTAGCTGCCACTTTGTTTGGCATATTCTGATTCTGACCTGTTTGATCAATATTATCCATTTTTGGCCCCTTTCTACTTATTTTCTAATAATTTAATTATACTGTTTTTAAAATATATGTCCAAAATATTACGCTTAATAAACTTTTTCAATACATTTTCCCCAATATTGTCAATATCAAAAAAATACCAGTCTTTCAACCGGTATTTTCTTCTTAATTCTTATTTCTTATCCCGCCGCAGCGGGACCCCGCCTGAGTTTACCCCGCCATCGGCGGTGGGCGGTGGCTAGCTTACTGCTTACCAGCTTGGCCTATTCCTGCCCTAATCCATATCTGGTAAATCTGGTAATCTGAATATTTTCACCCAATTTAGCGATTTTTGATTCAAGTAGCTGTTTTACCTTCAAAGAAGAATCTTTGATATAATCCTGTTCCAACAATTCATCAACACTTACAGGATTCATAGCTGAAATTTGCATTGCGATATCATGTGCCAAATCCTTGAATTCAGGATTTCTAGCTACAAAGTCAGTTTCACAGTTAACTTCGACTAAAACACCGATTTTCCCGCCGCCATGGACATAAGTCTCAACTAGACCCTGGTTAGCAGCCCTTCCAGACTTCTTGGCCGCGATTACAGCCCCCTGTTCCTTCAAAAGAGCGGTAGCCTTATTAAAATCGCCCTTAGCCTCTTCTAGAGCCTTTTTGCAAGCCATAATGCCTGCGCTAGTTTGCTCGCGTAATTTTTGAATATCTGCACTTGTAATAGCCATATGATCCTCCATCGGTTCGCCCTATCATAGACGACCCCTATTATTTATACTGTTCGAGCTTGTCGAGAACCGTTATCAAATAGGATACTTCTCGACTCCGCTCGAAGAATATGTATTTATATTGTCAACCTGCCCCACAGGGCCGTAATCCGTAATTCTTAATTCTTAATTCTTAATTCTTAATTCTTAATTCTTAATTCTTATTAGCTTACCAGCTTATTGCTTACCAGCTTCTATTCCTGGAGCAACCCTGATTTTCGTAACACCCTCTTGATATGTCTTTACGATCAAACCAATGATAATTTCAAGAGTTTTTCTTGCGTCATCATTTGCAGGGATAGGATATTTAACCAAAGTTGGATTGGCATTTGTATCAGCGATTCCCACAACTGGAATACCCATTTTATCAGCTTCAGTAATGGCAATTTTTTCTTTGACGATATCAACTACAAACAAAACATCAGGTAATTTTTTCAAATTTTTAATCCCATCGAAAACTTGGTGCATTTTATCAGCTTCACCTTGAAGTTTTGATCTTTCTTTTTTAGTCAAAGCCAAGCCATCTTCTTCAGCCAATTTTCGATCCAATTCATCCATAAATTTAATGCGTTTTTTAATTGTCTCAAAATTGGTCAACATTCCACCCAGCCATCGATAGCTGACATATGGCATGTCTGCTTTTTTTGCATGATTGATGATAATATC